>DBAW01000101.1 GCA_002291855.1 Sphingomonas sp. UBA1000 | reverse complement strand
CCGAATAGCTGTTGAGCATGGAGACGACGACCGGCATGTCCGCGCCGCCGATCGGGATGATCAGCAGGAAACCGATGACGAAGGCGAGCGCGGTGATCCACCAGAACAGCTGACCGCCGCCCGACGCCGCGCCTTCGCTGAGCGTGAAGGCGATGATCAGCCCGATGATCGCGCCGCCGATGGCGAGGTTGAGCAGATGCCGCGCCGGCAGCAGGATCGGCGCGCCCGACATGTTGCCGTTGAGCTTCAGGAACGCGATCACCGACCCGGAAAAGGTGATTGCGCCGATGGCAACGCCCAGCCCCATTTCGATCCGGCTGACCGCAAGGATGCGCCCGGCCGCGTCGGTGATGCCGAACGCCTCCGGGTTAAGGAACGCTGCCGCCGCGACCAGCACGGCAGCAAGGCCGACCAGCGAGTGGAAGGCGGCGACGAGCTGCGGCATCGCCGTCATCGCGATCCGCCGCGCCATCACGATGCCGATCACCGCGCCGATGCCGATGGCACCCGCAATCTCGATCAGCCCGGCATCATGATGCTGCCACAGCGTGGTCCCGACCGCGAGCGCCATGCCCGCCATGCCATAGCGGTTGCCCGCCCGGCTGGTCGACGGGCTGGACAGGCCCCGCAGCGCGAGGATGAAACAGATGCCCGCGATCAGATAGGCGAGCGCGACGAGCGGATTGACCGGTGCGGCTTCATGCATGGCGCTTACCGGTCCTTCTTCTTGTACATGGCGAGCATCCGCTCGGTGACGGCAAAGCCGCCAAAGATGTTGACCGAGGCGAGCACGACGGCCAGCAGCCCCAGCCATTTCGACACCGCGCTGCCGCCGGCCGCGCCCGCGATCAGCGCGCCGACCACGATCACCGAGGAAATCGCGTTCGTCACCGCCATCAGCGGCGTGTGCAGCGCCGGGGTGACCGACCAGACGACATAATAGCCGACGAAACAGGCCAGCACGAAGATCGAGAGGATCGAAATGAAGGTCATCGGGCGTGCTCCGCAGCCGGATTGATCGAAAAAAGGCGCTGACCGCCAGCGCGACAGCGCGCTGCCCGCCCCGCGGGATCGGGACGGGACACGGCCATCATCGCCGCACGCGCTCCGCTCACCCGAGCAGCCTTGCGTTGACCACCTGGCCGCCGCGCGTCAGGCGGATGGCCTGGGTGATCTCGTCGTCATCGGGCAGCACCGGGGCCTTGCTGTCCTTGTCCCAGAAGGCGGACAGAAAGTTGAACAGGTTGCGCGCGAACAGCGCCGAGGCATCGGCGGCAAGCCGGCTGGGCACGTTCCGGTGGCCGACGATCTTGACGCCGTGGCGCACCACGATTTCCCCGGCAACCGCGCCCTCGACATTGCCGCCCTGTTCGACCGCGAGATCGACGATGACGCTGCCCGGCTTCATCGAGGCAACCTGCGCATCGCTGATCAGCCGCGGCGCGGCGCGGCCGGGGATCAGGGCGGTGGTGATGACGATGTCCTGCTTGGCGATGTGCGCGGACACCAGCTCCGCCTGCGCCGCCTTATATTCATCGGACATTTCGGTGGCATAGCCGCCAGAGCCTTCGCCCTCGATGCCCTTCACATTCTCAACGAAGATCGGCTTGGCACCCAGCGACATGATCTGCTCGCGGGTCGCGGACCGCACATCGGTGGCCGACACCTGCGCGCCCAGCCGGCGCCCGGTGGCAATCGCCTGCAGCCCGGCAACGCCGACACCCATCACGAACAGCTTGGCCGCGGACACCGTGCCCGCCGCCGTCATCATCATCGGGAAGGCGCGGCCATATTCGGCGGCGGCATCGAGCACCGCCTTGTATCCGGCCAGGTTCGACTGCGACGACAAAATGTCCATCGACTGCGCACGGGTGATGCGCGGCATGAACTCCATCGCCAGCGCCTCGACGCCCAGCGCGGCATAGTGATCGACGCGCGCCCGCTCCCCGAACGGGTTGAGACCGGCGACCAGCAGCGCGCCGGGCTTCACGCCCTGAAGGCTGCCGGGCGGCGGCCCCTGCACGCCGAGCAGGATATCGGCGCCGGCAATCGCCTCGCCGCGCGACGCGATGGTCGCGCCGGCGGCGGCATAATCGGCATCGGCGATCTGGGCACCGGCACCTGCGCCGGTCTCCACCGTCACCGCCGCGCCAAGGCCGGTGAACTTCTTGACGGTTTCGGGGGTTGCGGCGACGCGCTTCTCGCCGTCCGCATGCTCATTGAGGACGGCGATCCGGGTCAAGGCCTCAGCCCGCCACCAGGCCGACGACCACGGCCGTCACGATCACCACCAGCACCGTGCCCCACTTCACCAGGCCGATAAAGCCCGAATAGGTTTTCTGTTGCGCCTGGATGTCGCCGTTGATCGCCATTTTCATTCCATTTCGTTGCACGTGTCGCACGGTCTTAGCCAGCAAGGCCGCGCCACCGCAAGGCCCGTTTTGGACCGCGCTTAACACCCCCTTTACGGTGCCGACTGTATCAGGGCTGGACAGTTCTGACGCAGCAACGAGGAACAGATGGCCCGAGGCGACACACGGATGCTGATGCTGGTCGATGACGAACCGGCCCAGCGACGTCTGGTCGGCGCCATTGCCGGCCGTGCCGGCTGGCGCACGCTGTTCGCCGCCGATGGCGCGGCCGCGCTCGACATTCTGGCGACGCAGGACGGGATGCTGCTCGATGCGGTGCTGATCGACCAATATGGCCCCGGCGAACAGACGATCGATCTGATCGCCACGCTGCACGCCCGCCGCCCGGCGCTGCCGATCCTGTTGCTGACCGCGCATGGCTCGATCGACGTGGCGGTGGCGGCGATGCGCGCCGGCACGAGCGATTATCTGATCAAGCCGATCGCGCCCGACCGGCTGCTCGCAGCGCTCGATGCCGCAACCGCCAGCCGCGCCAATGTCGGCGAGCTGCGCCCGCTCACCGAAAAGATCAATGTCGCGCTCGGCTTTGACGAGATTGTCGGCTCCGCGCCGCAATTCCGTGCCGCGCTGGCGATTGCCGCCAAGGCGGCCCGCGCGCGGGTGCCGGTGCTGGTCGAGGGCGAAAGCGGCGTCGGCAAGGAAGTGGTGGCCGAGGCGATCCACGCCGCCAGCCCGCGCGCCAAAAAGGGGCTGGTCGCCGTCAATTGCGGTGCCATTCCCGGCAATCTCGTCGAATCCGAACTGTTCGGCCATGAACGCGGCGCGTTCACGGGCGCGTTTGAACGGAAGATCGGCCGGTTTCAGGAAGCCGATGGCGGCACTTTGTTCCTCGACGAGGTCGGGGAGCTGCCGCTCGAGGCGCAGGTCAAGCTGCTGCGCGTGCTGCAATCGGGCGAGATCCAGCCGATCGGCGCGCGCGTCACCCGCGATGTCGATGTCCGCGTGATCGCCGCGACCAACAAGAAGCTGGTCGACGAGGTCGCCGCCGGGCGGTTCCGCGAGGATCTCTATTACCGGCTGAACGTCGTGCAGGTGACGATCCCGCCGCTGCGCGAGCGCAAGGGCGACATCCCTGCCCTTGCCCGCCACATGCTGACCCGGATCGCCGGCCAGCCGGGGATGCGCAGCCTGGGCATCACCGACGAGGCGCTGGCGCTGCTGATGGCCTATGACTGGCCGGGCAATGTCCGCCAGCTGCAGAACGCCTTGTTCCGCGCCGCGGTGCTGTGCGACGGCGATGCGCTGACATCGGCCGATTTCCCGCAGATCGCGCTGCACACGATGGACGGCCTGCCCCAGCCGCTCGCGCCGCAGGGCGGGATCGGCGTCACCCTGTTCGAACCCGATGGCCATATCCGCAATCTGGAAGCGATCGAGGCCGATGTGATCCGGCTGGCCATCGGCCATTATCGCGGGCGGATGACCGAGGTTGCCCGGCGGCTGGGGATTGGCCGCTCGACGCTGTATCGCAAGCTCGGCGAACTCGGCATCGGCGACGCTGCCGCCTGACCCGCGATCAGATCGCTGCGCCGAAACTCTGGCTGAGCGCCTGATCGCGCAGCCCGCGCCACACGCGCAGTGCCTGCACGGTTTCGGCGACGTCATGAACCCGGACGATCTGCGCGCCCTGTTCCACGCCTTTCAGCGCCAGCGCGACCGATCCGCCAAGCCGCTGGTCGGCCGGAGCCTCGTTCGAGAGCGCGCCGATCATCCGCTTGCGGCTGGCGCCCAGGAACAGCGGGCAGCCAATGCCGTGCAGCAGCGCCAGCCCGTTCAGGATCGCCAGATTGTCGGCAAGCGTCTTGCCAAAGCCGATGCCCGGATCGACGAGGATGCGCGAACGGGGCACGCCCGCGGCTTCGACCGCCGCCACCCGCGCCGCCAGCCAGTCGAACAGCTGCAACAGGGGCTGCGCGCCCAGCGTCTGCCGGTGCAAATCGCGCGGATCGCCGGCATGCATAAGCACGACCGGGCAGCCTGCGCCGATCACCGTGCCAAGCGCACGATCATCGCCGAGCAGCGCCGACACGTCGTTGACGATGACCGCCCCGGCGGTTAGCGCCGCCGCCATCACCGCGCCGTTGCGGGTATCGACCGACACCGCGACCCCGGCACGGGCGAGCCGTTCGATCACCGGCACGACGCGGGCAATCTCATCCCCCTCCCACACCGGCTCGGCACCGGGGCGGGTCGATTCCCCGCCGACATCGACCAGCGCCGCGCCCGCCGCCGCCGCCATGACGCCGGCCGAGGCCGCCGCTTCGGGATCGCCGGCATGGACGCCGCCATCGGAAAAACTGTCGGGCGTGACATTGAGGATCGCCGCCACCTGCGGCTGATCGAACCGGATCGTGCGCTCGCCAAGCTGGAGCGGCGGGCGCGGCGCGGCGAGCTCGGCCTTGACCGGCTGCACCGCATCGGGCAGCGCATCGGCCTCTGCCACCGGCACCAGCCGGCGCGCGGTGATGCGCCCATCCTGAACGACCGTCAGTTCATAGGCGCTGTGCCACACCAGCCCGCCGGCCAGCCGGGCGACCTGCCCGTCAAACCCGACCGGCGTGTCGACGAACCCGGTCGGGCGCAGATAATGGCGCAGCGTCACGGACCGGCTCAGGGCTGGGTGGCGAGCAGATAGGTCTGGCGCAGCGCGTCGATCGGCTTCAGCCCGTCTTCCGCCTCATAATGCCAGAAGGTCCAGCCATTGCATGACGGCGCGCCTTGCAGGATCGCCCCCAGCCGGTGGATCGATCCGCTCGCCCCGTCGCTGACCAGCGATCCGTCCGCACCCACGGTGGCGCGGAAGCGGCGCTTGGCGTCGGTCAGCACGGTGCCGGGGCGGATCATCCCGGTTTCAACGAGCAGGCCGAACGCGACGCGCGGCGCGGCGGCCGGCGACTGCATGGTGCGCAGCGCCGATTCATCGAGCGGCAGCGCCGCGGCAATGCGTTCGCGCGCAACCTCGACATAATCGGCCTCGCGCTCGATCCCGATCCAGTGCCGCCCCAGCCGCTTGGCGACCGCGCCGGTGGTGCCGGTGCCGAAAAACGGATCGAGCACGACATCGCCCGGCTTGGTGCAGGCGAGCAGCACCCGGTAGAGCAGCGCCTCGGGCTTCTGCGTCGGATGCGCCTTGGTGCCGCCGCGCTTCAACCGTTCCTGCCCGGCGCAGATCGGCAGCACCCAGTCGGAGCGCATCTGCAGCTCGTCATTGAGCGTCTTCATCGCCCGGTAGTTGAAGGTGTAGCGCGCATCCTCGCTCTTCGACGCCCAGATCAGCGTTTCATGGGCATTGGTAAAGCGCGTGCCCTTGAAATTGGGCATCGGATTGGCCTTGCGCCAGATGATGTCGTTCAGGATCCAGTAGCCGGCATCCTGAATCGCCGCGCCCACGCGGAAGATGTTGTGATAGCTGCCGATCACCCAGATCGTGCCATTGTCCTTCAGGATCCGCCGCGCCTCGGCCAGCCAGGCACGGGTGAAGCGGTCATAGGCCTCGAACGTGTCGAACCGGTCCCAGTCATTGGTGACCGCATCGACCCGCCCGCCCTCCGGCCGGTAGAGGTCGCCGCCCAGCTGAAGATTGTAGGGCGGATCGGCAAAGATCATGTCGACGCTGCGCGCCGGCAGCGCGCGCATCGCGGCGATGCAGTCGTCCATCAGGATCTGGTCGAGCGGCAGGACGGGTGCGGCGTCACGCGCCTGCTGCGTGCGCGCGCGACCGCGCCGTTCGATCTTCGTCAAAACGCCCATAAAATGTTCCTGCATCCGGTGTTGACGCCGGCATGAGTCACCGCGACTCGGCGGTCAACCCGGAACAGGTGGAGAACAAGGCGACCCGGTGCGGCGCTGGCGGCGGCGGCCACAACCGATTGAGTCCGACGCGACTCGCGGGACTCAACGGCTTGTGGTGTGGCCCAAAAGACTCACGCCTGAATGAATGCACGCGGCGACGAAAAAAGCCGCTCCTCAGCCCGGCCCCGCTCCGTCCCGCAGCGCCGCCGCCACCGGGGCAAAGCTCGTCCGGTGCAGCGGCGTCGAGCCGAGCGTGCGCAGCGCCGCCATATGCACGGCCGAGCCATAGCCCTTGTGCGCGGCAAAGCCGTAACCGGGATAGGCCAGGTCGGCCGCGATCATCATCTGGTCGCGCTCATGCTTGGCGATGATCGAGGCCGCCGCGATCGACAGGCTCAGCCGGTCACCGCCGACCAGCGCGCGCGACGGCCAGTCCCAGCGCGGCAGCCGGTTGCCATCGACAAGCACGAACGCCGGCGGTGCGCCCAGCGCCGCGACCGCGCGGGTCATGGCCAGCATCGTCGCGGCAAGGATGTTGAGCCGGTCAATCTCCTCGACCTCGGCAATGCCCAGCCCGACATCGGCACAGGCGCGGATCGCCGCAGCCAGCCCCGCGCGGCGCGATGCGGTCAACCGCTTGGAATCGTCGATCCCGTCCGGCAGCCCGCTGGCGGGCAGGATGACGGCGGCGGCGACCACCGGCCCGGCCAGCGGCCCGCGCCCGGCTTCATCGACCCCGGCAACGGGCGCGGGACAGGCCTGTTCATGCACCAGATCGGGCATTGGGTCAGCCCCTGTTGATCAGATCGAACGGCACCGCGCCCAGCGCATGGCCGAGCGGCCCGTGACCGCGCCCCAGCCCCGGCGCGGCGGCAAGTGCGGCGCGCACGAAATCGACCGCGCGCACAAAGGCTCGTTCTGCCGACAGCCCTGCCCCCAGCCCGGTCGCCAGCGCGGCGGCAAAGGTGCAGCCGGTGCCATGGCTGTGACGCGTGGCGATCCGCGGCGCTTCGACCCGTGCCAGCTCGCCACCCGGCCCGATCAGCCGGTCGACGACCATATCGCCCGCGCCATGCCCGCCCTTGGCCGCAAGCAGGCAGCCATGGCCGAGCACCGCCGCCTCGCCGCCCAGCGCGTCCAGTTCGGGCAGATTGGGGGTCACGACCGTCGCCAGCGCCATCAGCCGGCCAAGCGCGGCGACCGTCGCCGCATCGGCCAGCTGCGCACCGCTGGTTGCCACCATTACCGGGTCAAGAACCAGCGGCACCGCCAGCCCGGCCAGCCGCGCCGCGACCGCATCGGCGGCGTCGGCCGATCCGATCATGCCGATCTTGACCGCATCGACGCCGATATCGCCAATCACCGCGTCGATCTGTGCGACGATCATCTCGGGCGGCACCGGCAGCACCGCATCGACGCCGCACGTGTTCTGCGCGGTGATGGCGGTGATCGCGGTCATCGGATGGCCGCCCAGCATCGTCACCGTGCGGATATCGGCCTGGATGCCCGCACCACCGCCCGAATCCGACCCGGCGATAATCAGGATGCGCGGGATCACCCGGCGAACCGGCGCCGCGTGTCGGCCGGATGGCGCGCCAGCGCCGCCCCGGTGCGCGTCGGCCGGTCGAGCAACTCGCCGCCGCAATTCGGGCAATGCTCGTCAAGGCTGTCGGCGCATTCGGCGCAGAAGGTGCATTCGAACGAGCAGATGAACGCCCCCGGCGCATCGGCCGGCAGGTCGGCGCCGCAGCGTTCGCAATCGGGGCGCATCGCCAGCATCAGGCGACCTCCGCCACGGCCGCGCAGATGCTGTCGACCACCCGTTCCACCTGGCCGGCATCATCGCCCTCGGCCATCACGCGGATCAGCGGTTCGGTGCCCGACGGGCGGATCACCAGCCGGCCCTTGCCGTCCAGCTCGGCCTCGGCCGACGCGATCGCCGCCTTCACCCGCGCATCGTCGAGCGGCCGGCCGCCGCCGAAGCGGACATTTTTGAGCAGCTGCGGCACCGGCTCGAACTGGCGCAGCAGCTCGCTGGCCGGGCGGCCGGACTGGACCAGCTCGGCCAGCACCTGCAACCCCGCGCCCAGCCCGTCGCCGGTCGTTGCATGATCGGACAGGATGATATGGCCCGATTGTTCGCCGCCGACATTGAAGCCGCCCGCGCGCATCCGTTCGAGGACATAGCGGTCGCCGACCTTGGTCCGCTCCAGCGTCAGCCCCTCGCCCGCCAGCCGGCGTTCCAGCCCCAGATTGGACATCACGGTCGCAACCAGCCCGCCGCCGCGCAGCTTGCCCGCCCGCGCCCAGCTGGTGGCGATCAGCGCCATCAGCTGGTCGCCATCGATGATCCGCCCGGCCTCGTCGACCACGATCAGCCGGTCGGCATCGCCGTCAAGCGCCAGGCCGATATGCGCGCCGCTGGCGACCACGGTTTCCTGCAATGTCTGCGGCGCGGTCGAACCGCAGGCCTGGTTGATGTTGGTGCCATTGGGCTGCACGCCCAGCGGCACGACCTCGGCCCCCAGCTCCCACAGGGCAGCGGGCGCGACCTTGTAGGCGGCGCCATTCGCGCAATCCACCGCGACCTTCAGCCCGTCGAGCCGCAACCCCTCGGGAAAGCTCGATTTGACCGCATGGATATAGCGCCCCTGCGCATCGTCGACGCGCCGCGCCCGCCCGGTCCGCTCGGCCGCGGCCAGCAACGGGTCGGCATCGATCAGCGCCTCGATCGCCAGCTCGTCATCATCGGACAGCTTATAGCCATCGGGGCCGAACAGCTTGATGCCATTGTCGGCAAAGGGATTGTGGCTGGCCGAAATCATCACGCCCAGATCGGCGCGCATCGACCGGGTGAGCATCGCCACCGCCGGCGTCGGCATCGGCCCGACCAGCACCACGTCCATGCCGACGCTGGTGAAGCCCGCGACCAGCGCCGGTTCGATCATATAGCCCGACAGGCGGGTGTCCTTGCCGATCACCACGCGGTGGATATGGTCGCCGCGCAGAAAATGCGCGCCCGCCGCCATGCCCACCCGCATCGCCATCGCCGCCGTCATCCGATCGGTATTCACCCGGCCGCGAATGCCGTCCGTCCCGAAAAATTTGCGCGCCATGCCTGTCCGTCTCATGAATGGTGGCAAGACCCCTAGCGCGAAGGAGAGGCCAGTGAAATATCGCACCCTGGGTCAGGGCCTGGAAGTATCGGCGATCGGGCTTGGCTGCATGCCGATGATCCGCGACGGCAACATCAATTATGGCGGACCGGCCGATCCCGGCGAGGCGATCCGCACCATCCATGAAGCGATCGACCTGGGTGTCACCTTTCTCGACACGGCCGAGATTTACGGGCCGTTCCAGAATGAGGAACTGGTCGGCGAGGCGATCAGGGGCCGGCGCGACGGGCTGGTGATCGCGACCAAATTCGGTTTCCGCTTCGATGGCGGCCAGATCACCGGGGTGGATTCGACCCCGGCCAATATCGCCCGCGCGGTCGACGGCTCGCTCAGGCGGCTCGGCATCGACACCATCGATCTTTATTACCAGCACCGGGTCGACCCGGCGGTGCCGATCGAGGAGGTGATGGGCGCGCTTGCCGACCTCGTCCGCGCCGGCAAGATCCGCCATATCGGCCTGTCGGAAGCAGGGCCCGCGACCCTGCGCCGGGCGGCGGCGGTGCACCCCGTCGCCGCGCTGCAAAGCGAATATTCGCTGTGGGAACGCGATGTCGAGAACGATATCCTTGCCACCTGTGCCGAACTCGGCATCGGCTTTGTGCCCTATTCACCGCTCGGGCGCGGGTTCCTGACCGGCCAGATCCGCAGCCGTGCCGACCTGCCCGAAGGCGACTGGCGGCACAATGATCCGCGCTATTCGGACGAAAATCTGCCGGCCAATCTGCGCATCGTCGATGCCATCGGCGCGGTTGCGGCGCGCATCGGCGCAAGCATGGCGCAGGTCGCGCTCGCCTGGCTGATCGCGCAGGGGCCGCACATCGTGCCGATCCCCGGCGTCAAGCGGCGCGAAACGATGCGCGACAGCGTGGCCGCTGCCGATCTGGAGCTGAGCGCGGCCGATCTCGCCGAGCTGTCGGCCGCCGTGCCGCCCGGCGCTGCGGCCGGGCCGCGCTATGGCGAGCGCGGGCTGCGGATGGTCAGGCTATAGAGCATTTTCAAGCCGGGTGCACTCACCCGGCGACTCGGAAAATGCGGTAAATCAAAGGCCTAGAGCGACCGGTCCAATGTAATCGGATCGGTCGCTCTAACCGTGACGTCCCCGGCCCCGGCCCAGATGCCGACGGCCGGGGCCCCCGCCACCGGGTGCAGCCAGGTGGCGGCGAGCCACAGCGCCACCCCCGCTGCCAGCACCCGCCAGCCGGGCCAGAGCGCGCTGAGCGGGGCCGGCCCGGTGAACGGCACAAAGGCGGTCCGCGCGCGCCAGCCCGGCCAGAAATCGGGCTGGAGCCGGGATTTCTTGGCATCCTGCCCGGCCGCGCCGGCCAGCGCGAGCAGGGCGATCCCCCCGGCGAGGATCAGCACCGAGGGCTGGGGCCAGATCAGCCCGTGCACCAGCGCCCAGAGCGCAAAGCCCCACATCATCGGGTGGCGGGTGATCGCCAGCACGCCGCGCGGGCCGGCGGGATCGTGCGGCATGCCCGGCAGCGCCGGATTGCCGACCATCGATCCCGCCAGCAAAATGCTGGCAAGCAGCATCACCCCGCTTGCGACCGGCCAGGCCCAGCCGGGGGGCGACCACAGAAACGCCTCCGGCCCGATGCGCTTGAGCGCCCAGACCATCAGCCCGAACGTGGCGAAGGCGACCAGCGAATACAGGCCCTGAAAGCCCTTTTCGCCCAGCCGCGCGACCAGCGGCGCGCGCAGCGGATGCGAAAGCAGCAGATGCGTGCCGACAAAGCCGCCCACGCCCAGCCAGACCGCCGTCAACCCGTTCATCCGCCTCTCCCCGGTTCGTCCTCGCTTCGCCCGCCCGGCCTCAGCGCTGATAGGCCTTGGGCAGATCGCCTTCCTGCGGCTGGAGATAGCGGTCGCGCAGCCGCGTCTGGCGGGTGCCGAGCGGCTGTTCGACGCCGTCGATCCACACCCGCTCCGCCTTGCTTTGCAGCTCCAGCGGATCGCCGCTCCACAGCACAACGTCGGCGCGCCGGCCCGGACGCAGCGAGCCGATATCGCTACCCAGCCCCAGCGCCTCGGCAGGCGCGGAGGTGATCGCGGCCAGCGCCTCGCCCCAGCTCATCCCGCCGGCCCCCGGAATGCGCGACAGGGCAACCAGATTGCCGGCATATTGCGCGGCATAGCGCGCCTGCCGCGCCTCATTGTCGTCGATCATCCCGATCCCGACGGTGACGCCCGCCGCGCGCAGGCGGCCGATATTGGACTGGGTGGCGGCCAGCATCTCGAACGAGGCCGGCAGGTCGTTGAGCGCCGAGGCGAGCACCGGCACCCGCGCCGCCGCAATCTCGCGCGCGACCATCCAGCCTTCGGACGCGCCGACAAGCACGAGGCGCAGCGCCGCGAAATCGCGCTTCAGACGCAGCACGGTCAGGATATCCGACGCGCTTTCGACATGGACGAGCAGCGGCACCCGGCCTTCGACCACCGCGACAAGCGCCGCGGCATCGGCTGCCGGCAGCAGCGCATCCTTGCTGTCGCCGCCATAGCCGGCCGGATTGCGCGCATAGCTTTGCGCCGCGCGCAGCTTGGTGCGGAACTCGAGGATCGCCGCCGGGCGGCTGCCCCCGGCCGTGCGCGCGCCCGCCTCGCCCAGCTCGACGAACTGGAAGGCGCGCGGCACCGTCACCGCATCCATGTCCGCGCCGGTGTCGATCACCGCGCCCTGCCCGGCGAAAATCTCGTTCGCGGTTTCGGGGGCGACGACCGCACGGGTCACGCCACCGGCACGGCTGACGGCAATGGCCGACACGCGCGGGTTGATCCCCGGCTCGATATCGATCGCCGCCGAATAGGGCGAACCGCGCGCGGCGGTGTCGTTGGTGTCGTCGACCGCATCGACCTCGACCAGCCCCAGCCGGCTGAACCCGGCGACAAAGCCGGGCGCGACCCATTTGCCGGTCGCATCGATCACCCGCGCCCCCGGCGGCACCGCGACCCCGGCCCCCGCCGCGACGATGCGCCCGTCACGCAGGATGACATTGCCATTGTCGACCGGTGCCGATCCGTCGCCCAGCGCCACGCGCCCGCCGACAATCGCCACCGTTTCGGCCCCGGCCGGAACCGCTGCGGCCAGCGCCGCCCCCAGCATCAGCAGCGCCTTCATTTCGTGTCTCCCTCACCGGGCTGGCCGAGTTCGAAATCGCTGACCGGACGGCGTTTCGGATCGAGCGCGTCGTAAAGCAGCGCCCCGTCGATCCACACCTTTTCAGGCCGGGTATAGACGCTGAACGGATGGCCGTTCCACAGCACCAGATCGGCCATCTTGCCGGGCTTCAGGCTGCCGGTGCGGTCGGCAATGCCCATCGCCCGGGCCGGATTGATCGCCAGCCAGGTCCAGGCCACTTCATCGGGAATGTCGATGCCGATGCGGCGGCCATTGGCGAGTGCCTTGGCGGTTTCCTGATTAAGCCGCTGGATGCCATTGGCATCGTCCGAATGGGTGATGGCACACGCCCCGGCGCGGTGGACGAGCGGCAGATTCTCGTTGATCGCGTCATAGGCTTCCATCTTGAAGCCCCACCAATCGGCCCACAGCGCCGAACAAATGCCGTTGTCCCGCAGCAGATCGGCGATCTTGTAGCTTTCGACCGCATGGTGGAAGGTCGAAACCTTGTAGCCGAACTCCTTGGCCATATCGATCACGATGGCCATTTCATCGGCGCGGTAGCAATGGTTGTGGACGAGGATCTCGCCCGCCAGCACGCCGCGCAGCGTGTCCATCGCAATGTCGCGGGCGGGCGGCTCGCCGCCGTCCTTTTCATATTTGTCCCAGCGCCGCTTATATTCCTGCGCGCGCGCCCAGGTCTGGCGGTCGACAGCGACATTGCCCATGCGCGTCGCCGGCATCTGGTTGCGCGAGCCATAGACGCGCTTGGGATTCTCGCCGCACGCCATTTTAAGGCCATAGGGCGCGCCGGGGAACTTCATCCCCTGCATCGTGCGCGCCGGCACATTTTTGAGCGTGACCGAGCGGCCGCCGAACAGATTGGCCGAACCGGGCAGGATCTGAAGCGTCGTCACCCCGCCATTGGCAAGCGCGCGCGAAAAGCCCGGATCCTGCGGCCAGATGCTGTGTTCGGCCCACACCTCGGCGCGAACCGGGCCGGTCGCCTCATTGCCGTCCGAATGGGCCTGCACGCCGGGCGAGGGATAGTCGCCCAGATGGCTGTGAATGTCGATCACGCCGGGCGTCAGCCATTTGCCGGTGCCGTCGATCACATTGGCGCCCGCCGGGGCCTCGACCGTCTGGCCGATGGCGACGATCTTGCCACCGGCAAACAGCGCCTGACCGCGCTCGATCCGCCCGCCTTCGCCGTCGAAAATGGTGACGTTGGTCACCAGCGTCGCGACGCCCGGATAAGGCTTGTAGGTCGATGGAAAAGGATCCGGATCGATCTTGACCGGGGCGGCCCTGGCGGTGGCCGGCGCGGGCTTTGCCCCCGCGGTCGCGCAGCCGACAAGCGTCAGCGCGACCAGGCTGACCGTGGCGAGTTTATTGAACACCATGCATCCACTTCCTGATGATCGGTGAGAAGACCAGCAACACCACGCCAATCGCCATCGATGCGATCCCGATGGTCGAAAACACCCCCGCATAGGTTTCAAGGCTGACCTTGAGGTTGGTCACCTGCCCGCCGACCGTCTCGACGCTCGCCACCTGCGCGACGATGCCGGCGACATATTGCGCGACCGAGATCGACAGGAACCAGACGCCCATCATCAGCCCGACGATGCGGGCGATGGACAGCTTGGTGATCATCGACAGCCCGACCGGGGAGATGCACAACTCGGCCGCCGAATGGATGAAATACAGGCCCGCCAGCCACCAGATCGCGACCTTGAAATCCGGCCCGGCAAACTGCGCGCCCCAGACGAGGAACAGGAAGCCCGCGCCAACCCCCATCAGCGCGATGGCAAACTTGATCGGGATGGTCGGCTCGATCCCGCGCCTGGCAAGCGCATTCCACAACAGGCTGAACACCGGCGCGAGCGCGACGATGAACAACGCGTTGAAGAACTGCGTCTGGCCGGCGGAAATGCTGAACAGGCCGAAAATCGACAGATCGGTGTTGCGATCGGCAAACAGCGTCAGCGACGAACCGGCCTGTTCGAACAGCGTCCAGAACACGACGTTGAACACGATCAGCGTCATCGCCGCCAGCATCATCTGGAACTCGGCCTTGTCGCCCGCGCGTGCCGCCCAGATCAGGATGCCGGGCACCGAGACGAGGAAGGTGCCGAACAGCAGCTTGCCCATCAGCGGCAGCGACATCAGATAGCCGGTGATCCCCGCCCCCGGCTCGGGCCGGGGCGCGCCCATCAGGTTCCAAAACAGGAACAGCGACACCGGCACGGCCGCAATTGCGCCCAGATAGATCAGGATCGTCCGGTCGGGACCGGACGCGACCGGCGTTTCGCCATAACCGGCCAGGCGGCCGCCATCGAACTGGATCAGCGCCCATGACGCCAGCATCCCGAGCGCCGCCAGCCCGAAGCCCGCCCACCAGCCGACCGTGTCGGCGAGCAGCGGGCAGAGCAGCTGCGACAGCAGCGAGCCGAGGTTGATGCCCATGTAGAAAATCGTGAAGCCGGCGTCGCGCCGCCGGTCGCCCTGCGCATAAAGCTCGCCGACGATGGTCGAGATGTTGGGCTTGAAGAAACCGTTGCCGATGGTGACCATCGACAGGCCGAGCAGCATCAGCAGCACAAAGCTTGTGTCGCGGTCGGCCTCGCTTTTGAAACCGCCCTTGGCAACGGTGCGCGCGACCGAGCCGTCGGCGCGCAGCAGCGCGACGCTGCCATCGTCATTGCCCTTGATCAGCAGCCGGTCGTCGCCATCGATCACGTAACGGCGCTCATCGCCACTGCTCGTCGGCCGGTCGGCGACATTCTCGGTCCGCATTTCGTAACGCTGGCCGTCGATCACCGCATGCGGCTTGGCGGTCTCGCCGCCGAAGCACAGGATGAAATAGCCGAGCGCCATCAGCACGGCCCCGAACTTCACCGATTTCTTCGCGCCCAGATAACGATCGGCCAGCAGCCCGCCGATCAGCGGCGTCAGATAGACGAGCGCGGTGAAGCCGCCATAAAGCCCGCCGGTTGTCTGATCGCTGAACAGGAAGTGCTTGGTGAGATACAGCGCGAGCAGCGCCCGCATCCCGTAAAAGCCGAAACGCTCCCACATCTCGGTGGTAAACAGCCGCGCCAGCTGCCGGGGATGGCCGAACCATTCCGCGCCGCCTGCCGCCTCCGGCCCGCCCGACGCGCCGGCATTGACATTGCCCATGTTTGAAACTGCTCCCTGGATAGTCCCATCGGCCGCCTGACGCGGCTCTGTCGACCGCGACCCTAGCGCGGAAACGCGCGCTGTGAAGCGTTAACTTCGGGCGGCAGGATCGGCGCGCCTGCCGCCTGGAGCGCGCGGATCCGGGCGATTTCGACCTGCGCCTTGGCCACGCGGTCACGCCAGCCGTCATGCGTGCCGTCGGAGAAAATGCCGGGGTCGGCCTTGCGGCCCAGCCGTTCCCAGAAAGCGGGCGCGGCGGCGATGTCGAACCCGGCGCGCGCCATCAGATAGAGCGCCCAGCGATCGGCCTCCTCCTCGGTCGCGCGCACCCGACGCGCGCCTTTGCCCAGCCCCGCAAGCAGCCCGCGCGACACACCCTGGGCATCGAGCCGCGCCTTGTGGCCCAGCAGATTGTGCGCAAGCTCGTGCGCGACGATCAGCGCCAGCTCATCATCGGTCGCGGCAAAATCGGCCAGCGCGCCCGACACCTGCACGTAAACCCCGTCCGCCGAGGCATTCAGCCGCCCGCCGGGCTGAAGCTGGAAGCGCGTCCGGCATCCCGGTGTCGGCAGGATGCTGAGTGTCATCGGCCGCCCGTCGCGCAGGATTTCCAGATCGAGCCGTCCCCGCGCCAGTGCGGCCTCGATCTGCGTCTCGACCGCCGCCATGCGCTCAAAGCCGCGCGCCTTGCCCGGCGGCGGCACCTCGGCCCCGTCGATGGCCGCCAGCATGTCGCCCGGCCGCAGCCCCGCCGCCGCCGCCGCACTGCCGTCCAGCACGGCGACAAGGGTCGGTAGATCGCCAAGACCAAGCGCCGACCGTGCGGACGCGTGCAGTTCGGGCGCATATTGGACGATGTCCTGCACGACAAAGCCGGGGTTGCTAAGCACGGCCGCGCACGGCCCGGCCCGCGCCAGCCGGTCGCCGATCCGCGCAACGCGCACATCCTCGGCGATCAGCGCGCGCAGGCCCGCGGGATCGGCGGTCTCCGGCGCGGCAGCCGTCAGGGCGAGAACAAGGGCAAGCCACATGGCCCCAAGCATAGCCGCGCGATTGCCCGCCGCCAGCCCAGCTGTTAGCGCCAGCGCATGACTTTTAACGACGTCTCCTCCCCGCAATCGCTGCTCGCCACCCGCCGCTCGGGCAAGCCGCGCGACATGATCGCCCCCGGCCCCGATGCCGGGCAGCTGCACGCCATCCTGTCGGCGGCGATGCGCGTTCCCGATCATGGCAAGCTTGCGCCATGGCGGTTCGTGGTGATCGAGGACCGCGCCGCCTTTGCCACGCTGTTGCAGGATGCATTCCGGGCACAGCGCGGCGCTGCGGCAGATGGCAGCAGCGACGTCGCCGCCATCGACCAGTTCGCCCATCAGGCGCCAACGCTGGTCGCGGTGCTGTCGACGCCCGTGCAGCCGAGCAAGATCCCGGTCTGGGAACAGCAGCTTTCGGCCGGGGCCGCCTGCATGAATCTGGTGACGGCAGCGACCGCGCACGGCTTTGTCGCCGGCTGGCTGACCGGCTGGGCGGCATTCGACACGCAGGTGTGCGCTGCGCTGGGCGGGCGTGAGGGCGACCGGATCGCGGGCTTCATCTATCTCGGTTCGCCCGCCCAGCCGCTCGAGGAACGGCCGCGCCCGGTTTACCACGATGTCGTCCGCCACTGGCCTTGACCGGGCTTGACGTGGCGCACTGTGTTAGGGCAGTGAAGCACATATGAGCAGCGAGCGGCCCGTCTATCTCCAGCTCCGCGACCGGATCGCCGATGCGATCCTCGAGGGGCGCTATGGCGATGGTGACATGCTGCCATCGGTGCGCGCCTTTGCCGCCGAACAGGGCGCGAACCCGCTGACCGTCGCCAAGGCCTATCAGCTGTTTCAGGAAGAAGGGCTGGTGGTGGTGCGGCGCGGCGTCGGCATGTTCGTGGCCGAAGGCGCGACCGAAAGGCTGCTCGAAAGCGAGCGCCGCGCCTTTATCGACCAGCAGTGGCCGCGCATCCGCGGCGTCATCGAACGGCTGCGGATCGACCCGGCCGAACTCTTCGCCCGCGCCTGACGCACGCCCCGGCGGGTTGGCCGGGTCCGCTCATCTGGCATTCAGCGCCGGATCGGCTATAGCGCGGCGCGGCATGGCCGGTGCATTTGCGTGCAAAGCCGCGACTGGCGAGCACGCAACCGGCGAGACCGCAACTGGCGAGAACGACGACAAAATGGTTCTTGGTCTTTTCAAACGCGCGCCTGCGCCGCCTCCCGCCGCCATTCCCGCCGGCCAGCGCATCTATGCGATCGGCGATGTGCATGGGCGGCGCGATCTGCTCGACGATCTGCTGTTCCGCATCGATGCCGATGACCGGGCACGCGGGGCCGCCGACAGCCAGCTGATCTTTCTGGGCGATCTGGTCGATCGCGGGCCGGATTCGGCCGGCGTCGTCGAACGGGTGCGCACGCTTGCGGCCAGCGGCCGCAAGGTCCGCGTGCTGATGGGCAATCACGAGGAAGTGTTTCTGAAGGCGCTGACCGGATCGGGCGAGGCGCTGCGCTTTTTCGTGCGCATCGGCGGCCGCGCGACCATCCTCAGCTATGGCATCGGCGAGGATGAATATAACGCGCTCGATTTCGACGAGCTGGCGGCGCGGCTGGCGGAAATCGTGCCGCCCGCCCATGCCGATTTCATTGGCGGGTTCGAAGACAGGATCGTCATCGGCGACTATCTGTTTGTCCATGCCGGCATCCGCCCGCGCGTGCCGCTCAATGCGCAGCAGGGCGGCGACCTGCGCTGGATTCGGGGCGACTTCCTCGATTATCGCGGCGACCATGGCCATATCGTCGTCCATGGCCACAGCATCACCGACACGGTCGATGAACAACCCAACCGCATCGGCATCGACACCGGGGCCTATCGGTCCGGCCGCCTGACCGCGCTGGGGCTTGAGGGCACCGCGCGCTGGTTCATCCACACCTGAGCGATGTTCCCGGGAGCCACGCCCCCGGGAACGAGGTAAAGATCTGAACATTCGCGTCACGGCGCAAGCTCAGGCGGCACCGGCCCGCGCCCCCACCCGGCCACCCAACGGCAGTATGATATGGGAGGCCAGGTGGGGGTGCGGGCCGGTGCCGCAATCCACCAGAGTCAGCCCCTCAGGCCGCGAGCGTCTCCGCATCGAGCTGGTAGAACAGCGCCGCGCCGCCGCGTGCCGCCGCTTCCAGCCCCGCCGCCTCGGGCACGACATGGTCGAGGAAATAGCGCGCCGCGACCTGCTTGAGTGCGGCAAAGCCGGGATCGGTCGCCTCGGCGGCCGCGATCCGCGCCTGCCGCGCCATCAGCCATCCGGCGGTCGCCACCGACAGCATGGTGGTCAGCGGATAGGACCCAGCCAGCCGGTCGTCGACCGAGGCTTCGTTGCCGAGCATCCAGCGCGCGACCGATTCGATGCCGTCGAGCAGCGCCATCAGCCCGGCCTCATCCCCCACCTCGGCGCGGATATCGGCGATCAGCGATGCGAACACCTGCCCGCCATCCATCGGCAGCTTGCGGTTGACCAGATCGGCCGCCTGAATGCCGTTGGTGCCTTCATAGATCGGGGCGATGCGGATATCGCGGTAATGCTGGGCCGCGCCGGTTTCCTCGACAAAGCCCATGCCGCCATGGATCTGCACGCCGAGCGAGGCGACCTCGCAGCCGATATCGGTGCCCCACGCCTTGGCAAGCGGGGTCAGCAGGTCGAGCCGGGCGCGCGCCGCATCGTCGCCCAGATGGGCGCGATCGGCCTGGCCGGCGGCATAATAGACGAGCGCGCGCGCCGCCTGGGTAAGCGAGCGCATCCGCACCAGCATCCGCCGGACATCGGGATGCTCGATGATCGGACGGCCGAGCTGGACCCGGTCGCGCGCATAGCCGAGCGCCTGCTGGGTCGCGCGCTCGGCGATCTGCACGCCCTGCAGGCCGACATTCAGCCGGGCATTGTTCATCATCGTGAACATCGCCCGCATGCCCGCCATTTCCGCGCCGATCAGCCAGCCATGGCAATCGTCATTGTCGCCAAAGCTGAGCGTGCAGGTGGGCGAGGCGTTGATCCCCAGCTTGTGTTCGATCGACACGCAGCGGACATCGTTGAACGCGCCGGGCGTGCCATCGGGGTTGAGCCGGTATTTGGGGACCAGAAACAGCGAAATCCCCTTGGTCCCGGCGGGCGCGCCGGGCGTGCGGGCCAGCACCAGATGGACGATATTGTCGGTCAGGTCATGCTCGCCAAAGGTGATGTAGATTTTCTGCCCCTTGATCCGCCAGCTGCCATCGCCCGCCGGGGTCGCGCTGGTGCGCAGCGCGCCGACATCGGACCCGGCCTGCGGCTCGGTCAGGTTCATCGTGCCGTTCCATTCGCCGCTGATCAGCTTGGGCAGCCAGGTCGCCTGCTGCTCGGGCGAGCCATGGGCGACCAGCGCCTCGATCGCCCCCGGGGTCAGCATGTTGATGAGCGAAAAGCCCATATTGGCGGTGCCAAGATCCTCCATCACCACCGTCGCCAGCGCATAGGGCAGGCCTTGTCCGCCAAAGGCGACCGGGCCGTTGATCGATCCCCAGCCGCTGTCGACAAAGGCGCGATAGGCAGCCTTGTAGCCCTCGGGCATCGTCACCACGCCGTCCTGCCAGCGCGCGCCGACCGTATCGCCGATGCGGTTGAGCGGCGCATATTCGCCGGCCGCAAACGCCCCGGCACCGTCCAAAATCGCATCCACGGTATCGGAGGTGGCGTCGGCAAAGCCGGGATGCGCGGCCAGTTCCTGGATGCGCACGACATGATCGAGCACGAAACGCTGTTCGGCGACGGGCGGGGTGTAGGTCATGGGGCTCCTTGAGAATGGCTCGGCAAGGCTATAGCGCGGGGCGGTGAGCCGCTCAAACACCCGCATCATCCCGGCCGATGCCGCCGGCATTGCCGAAGCCGCCGTGCTGATCCGCGCGGGCGGCTGCGTCGCCGTGCCGACCGAGACGGTTTACGGCCTTGCCGCCGACGCGACCGACGCCGCCGCAGTCGCCGGCATCTATGCGGCCAAGGGGCGGCCCGCCTTCAACCCGCTGATCGTGCATGTCGACAGCATGGCGATGGCGGAAGAGCTTGCCCGGTTCGACGCCCCTGCCCGCGCCCTTGCCGCGCGCCATTGGCCGGGCCCGCTCACCCTTGTGCTGCCGCATCGGGGCACATTGCCCGCAATCGTGACCGCCGGCCTGCCGACGGTTGCGCTGCGCATGCCCGCGCATCCGGCGATGCGCGCGCTGATCGCCGCTGCCGGCCGGCCGCTTGCCGCGCCATCGGCCAATCTCAGCGGCACGATCAGCCCGACCCGCGCCGCCCATGTCGCCAAGACGCTGGCGGGGCGGATTCCCCTGATCCTCGATGCCGGGGCGACGCCGGCCGGGCTTGAATCAACGATCGTCAAGGTCGCCGACGGCCGGACCGAGCTGCTGCGCCCCGGCCCGATCAGCGCCGAGGATCTTTCGGCGGTGATGCCCGAAGGCGTGACCGCCATCGAGGCCCCCGGGCAGCTCAGCAGCCATTATGCCCCGCACAAGCCGCTGCGGCTCGACGCCGAAACCGCGCAGGCGGACGAATATCTGATCGGCTTTGGCGCGGTGGCGGGCGATGCCACGCTCAGCGCCGATGGTAACCTTGTCGAAGCCGCTGCCCGGCTATTCGACCTGCTCCATCAGGCCGACGAATCGGACCGGGCGCGCATCGCCGTCGCGCCCGTGCCGGCCAGCGGTCTGGGCCTTGCCATCCGCGACCGGCTCGCCCGGGCCGCCCATCGGGGGTAGATGATGACGACATTGGTGACCGGTGCCGCCGGTTTTATCGGCTTTCACCTCGCCGACCGGCTGCTCGCGGCCGGCGAAACCGTGATCGGCATCGACAGCTTCGTCCCCTATTATCTGCCCCGGCTGAAGGAAGATCGGGCCGCTGAACTGGCAAAGCGGCATGGCGCGCGTTTCCGGCTGATCCGCACCGACTTTGCCGATCATGACGCGCTCGCCACCGCGCTTGCCGGGCTGGATTTCACGCGCATCGCCCATCTGGGGGCGCAGGCAGGCGTCCGCTATTCGATCGAAAACCCCCGCGCCTATGCGCAGGCCAATCTGGTCGGGCATCTGAACATGCTGGAGCTGGCGCGCGAGCGCCGGGTGCCGATGGTCTATGCCTCGTCCTCGTCGGTCTATGGCGGCAACACCCGGCTGCCCTTCCGGGTCGAGGACCGGGTCGACCATCCGGTCTCGCTCTATGCGGCCACCAAAAAGGCCGATGAGCTGATGAGCGAGACCTATGCCCATCTCTACCGGATCGCGCTCACCGGCCTGCGCTTCTTCACCGTCTATGGTCCCTGGGGGCGGCCGGACATGGCCCCATGGCTGTTCACCGATGCGATCCTCGCCGGGCGGCCGATCAGCGTGTTCAACCATGGCGATATGCGGCGCGATTTCACCTTTATCGACGATATCGTCGACGGTGTGGTCGCCTGTCTGGACCGGCCCCCGGCCGATGACGGGCAGCCCAAGGCGGGCGGCAGCGTCGCGCCGCACCGCATCTACAATATCGGCAACAGCCGGTCGGAACCGCTGACCCGGCTGATCGACCTGATCGAACAGGCGTGCGGCCGCCCCGCGATCCGCGAGCACAAGCCGATGCAGCCCGGCGATGTGAAGGACACATTTGCCGATGTGAGCGCGATTGCCGCCGATCTCGGCTATCGCCCGACGACCCCGCTCGATCGGGGAATCCCCGCCTTTGTCGACTGGTTCCGCACCTATCGCGGCGTCTGAGACACGCACTCCGCCGCATTGGCGCGGCAGGAGAAACATCCGGGACGGATCATTATCCAGCTTTGGTCTTGCCTGACGCATGGTCTGTTGTCCTAAGGACTAACCATCCACTGTCCTCAGGACAGGGACGTGCGGGGGCGTTGATGGCAAGGATGATGTTCATATTCGGCACCCGGCCGGAAGCGATCAAGCTCGCCCCGCTGATCTTGGCGATGCGTGACGATATCCGTTTCGATGTGAGCGTCTGCTTTACCGGCCAGCATCGCGATCTGGCCGGTTCGGCGCTGCAACTGTTCGGCATCGTCCCCGATCATACACTCGACCTGATGACCCAGAACCAGCCGCTCGACACGCTGCTCGGCCGGCTGCTGGCCGCGATCGGTGCGGTGATCGACGAGGTCGCCCCCGATCATGTGATCGTGCAGGGCGACACCGCCAGCGCGCTCGCCGGCGCCCTTGCCGCGCATTATCGCCACCTGCCCGTTGCCCATGTCGAGGCGGGGCTGCGCAGCGGATCGCTCGACCATCCCTGGCCCGAAGAGGCGCACCGGCGGATGATCGCCACCATCGCCGGGCTGCATTTCGCCCCCACGCCGCGCGCCGTGCAGGCGCTGCTCGACGAAAATGTGCCCGCCGCCCGCGTGCACCTGACCGGCAATACCGGGATCGACGCCCTCGAACAGATGCGCGACCGGCTGCGGACCGATCCGTCGCTTGGCCGGCGGGGGAGCGAGCTGGTGGCCGCAGCCGGGGACCGCGCCATCCTGCTCGCGACCTGCCACCGGCGCGAAACGCTGGGAGCACCGCTTGCCGGCATTGCCGATGCGCTGCGCGGGATCGCTGATGGCGGCGATGTGCAGATCCTGATGCCGCTGCACCCGGCCCCGGCGGTGCGGCAGGCCATCGCCGATGCGCTAGCGGGCGTGCCCGGCATCACGCTGGTCGAACCGCTCGATTATCCGTCGCTGCTGCGCATCGTGGATGCCGCGCGGCTGGTGCTGACCGACAGTGGCGGGCTGCAGGAAGAGGTGCCGGCCTTTGGCGTTCCCGTGCTCGTCCTGCGCGAGACGACCGAACGCACGGAGGCGATCGAGGCCGGGGCGGCCGAACTGGTCGGCCGCGCGCCCGACCGGATCATTGCCGCCACTGCCCGTCACCTTGCCAGACGGGGACCGGACCGCACGCCCCGCTACCCGTTCGGCACGGCGGGGGCGGCACGGCGGATCAGCGACCTGCTGGCCTCGGCCCGGCCCGGTTCGGCAAGCGCAGTGCGCACCGCGATTCCCGCCTGAGGGGTTCCACCGGGGATCGGGGCGGGCTTATTGCGCCCCGGCGATCAGCCCCTCGGCAAAGGCGCGGACATCAGCCCCGATATCCTCCCGCTCAAGTGCGAGCGCGAGATTGGCCTGCACGAACCCGGTCTTGTCGCCACAGTCATAGCGCGCGCCCCGGAATGTGCGGGCATGAAAGGGCTGCTTCCCGATCAGCTGGGCGAGCGCGTCCGTCAGCTGAATCTCGCCGCCGGCACCACGCTCCTGCGTTTCCAGCACCCGCATCACCTCGGGCTGAAGCACATAGCGGCCGATCGCCGCCAGCCGCGACGGCGCGGTGCCCGGTGCCGGCTTTTCGACCAGCCCGCGCACCTCGGTGACATCGCCGCTGACCGCACCGGGATCGACAATGCCATAGCGATGGGTCTGGCCCTCGGGCACCTCGAGCACCGAGATCACGTTGCCGCCGGTCTCGGCATAGGTTTCGGCCAGCTGGCTGATCGACGGACAGGCGGGGTTCCACAACAGCTCATCGACCAGCAGCACCGCAAACGGCTCATCGCCCACCAGATGCCGCGCGCACCAGACCGCATGGCCAAGCCCCAGCGGCTCCTGCTGGCGGACAAACGCCATCTGGCCGGGCGCGAGCCGGGTGCCGGCAAGCGGCGCAAGCGACTTGCCGCGCTCGGACATTGTCCGTTCCAGCTCATAGGCGATGTCGAAATAATCCTCCATCGCCGCCTTGCCGCGCCCGGTGACGAAGATCAGCTGCTCGATCCCGGCGGCCAGCGCTTCGTCGACCGCATATTGGATCAGCGGCCGGTCGACGACCGGCAGCATTTCCTTCGGCACCGATTTGGTGGCCGGCAGGTTCCGGGTGCCCAGCCCGGCCACCGGAAACACCGCCTTGCGCAACGGTTTCATCGCCCCTGCTCCCCTGTTGAGTGCCGCGCGCCATAGCCAAGCCGTGCCGCCCGCACCATGCGTTTCAACGCTTCAGCCGTTCGGCAAAGCTCTTGCGGAACTTGCGCAGCTTGGGCGCGACCACGGCCATGCAATAGGGATTCTGGTCCCCCATGCGGGCGAAATATTCCTGATGATAATCCTCGGCCGGCCACCAGGGTCCGTCGCCTTCGATCTTCGTCACCACCGGATCGGCCCAGTCGGCCTGCGCACGGGCGATGGCGGCGCGCGCCTCTGCCTCCTGCGCGGGCGAATGCGGAAAGATCGCCGAGCGATACTGGGTGCCGATGTCATTGCCCTGGCGGTTGAGCTGGGTCGGATCATGGGTGGCAAAGAAGATGTCGAGCAGATCGCCATAGCCGATCACGGCCGGATCGAAGACGATGCGCACCGCCTCGGCATGGCCGGTGTCGCCATTGCACACCTGCTGATAGGTCGGGCTGGCGACATGGCCGCCGATATAGCCGCTTTCGACCGACTGCACGCCGATCACATCGTCAAACACCGCCTCGGTGCACCAGAAGCACCCGCCGGCAAAGGTCGCAATCTCGTCCGCCATGGTCTGCCCGTTCCCGTCGTCCCGCCTGTCCGCCGGCGATGCCGGCATTTCGCCGATTTGGGGAACCGGCATCCAAAGGCAAGAAAAAAGGGGCGACCCTTTCAGGTCGCCCCTCCATAAACTTTCCGGAAAGGCTGAAGCTTACGGGCTGTTCGGCTCGTCGTCGCTGTCGGTCGCGATCACGATGCCCGCGACGACCGCGGCAGCGGCCAGAACGGCGATGATCAGGCTGCCACCAGCCAGTTCATTGCCTTCAACCTTCGCACCAGCGCGCGCCGATGCGCCGCTGACCGAGAGCTTCGACGCCGAAGCCTGAGCCGCCATGGCGGCCGAGGGCACGGCAATCATCGACATCGCGGCGATCGCCACGGTCGCTGCTTTACGGAAACCCATTCTGGACACTCCCTTTATTAACTATCGGTCCGTTCCGTGGCTTTGGCACGAAGCCCCAACCATTTCAATCATAAACTCGCAACGCTCGACCACACAAGCTGTCGTCCCATTGACAAGTCGCAGGGCCTGCACCGCCTGGCGCATGAGAAACACCACGCATGCACGCCGGAAGCCGTAAGGCGTGAAAGGTTAAGATAATGTTACCAACTCAACGCTCGGTCATCGATTCTGCCGTGGTCTTCAGAATCGGCTTGGTCAGATAGCGGAAAACAGTCGTCTCCCCGGTCCTGATCTCGGCGGTGGCGGTCATCCCCGGCTGGATAACGATCTTCTCGCCCGGCCGGTGCGGCCGCATGGTGCGCGGATCAGCAGTCAGCTGGACGCGGTAATAGCTTTCCTGCGCGCCATTGGCCGCCTGGCCCGTCGTCGTGTCGGGGTTGACGAAGGTCACCCGCCCCTCGGCGCCGCCATAGACCGAGGAATCATAAGCATCGAACTTCACCGAAGCACTCTGCCCCGGGCGGATGAACGCGATCTCGGCCGGTGACAGGCGCGCCTCGATAATCAGCGCCGCGCGGTCGGGCACGATCTGCATGATCTCCTCGCCCGCGCGCACGACGCCGCCGACCGTCGCCACCTTGAGGTTGCTGACCAGTCCCGAAACGGGCGCGCGCAGCTCGGCATTGCCCAGATCGTCGGCACGCTGGGTCAGCGCCTGCTCGGCACTCGCCAGCTCCTCGCGCACCCGGACCTGCTCGGCCTGAAGTTCTTCAAGATAGCGGCTGCGGCGGCTGGCAATCTGTCCCCTGAGATCGGTGACCTGCCGTTCGAGCCGGATCAGCTCGGCGCGCGCCACATCGCCGCTGCCAACCAGCGGCCGGTTCAGCTCCAGCTCCTGCCGGGCGAGCGCCAGCTGCGCCGACAGCGCGCCCAGATCGGCGGCGAGCGCCTGACGCCGCCGGGTGAGCAGCAGCCGCTGATTCTCGACCACCTCGGGATAGGCGGCAAGGTCAGGCGACGGCACCAGCGCGCCCCCCGACAGCTCGGCCTCGATCCGGGCGAGCGCCGCACGCAGCCCGGCGACGCGGGCGCGGCCATCATCGACCGCCGCCCCGGCCTTCACCCGGTCGAGCGCGACGAGCAGCTGGCCGCGCTCGACCCGCTGGCCGTCGCGCACCAGAATGCGGGTGATGACC
The DNA here is from genome assembly GCA_002291855.1 of Sphingomonas sp. UBA1000. Lineage (GTDB taxonomy): Bacteria > Pseudomonadota > Alphaproteobacteria > Sphingomonadales > Sphingomonadaceae > Sphingomonas_B. Next base: position 630 of record DBAW01000101.1, on the reverse strand, counting down.
CCGTCGGTCGCCGCCTGCACGATCTGCACGCGGCCCGACGGGATGACCTGCCCCCGCGCGCGGGTGATCTGGTCCAGCTCGGCCCAGATCGACCAGATCAGGAACGCGATCACGGCCAGGCTCGACAGGCCGATGATCACCATGGACTCACGATGCCGCATCATCCCGCCGCCCTATCCCCAGCCGTCCTGTCCCCACCCGCCTGATCTTGCCCGCCGATCGCGGGCGCGGCAGCCTCGCCGGCAACGGCGCGCGCTTCCGCCGCGCTGCCCGGCTCAGGCCGGCGCGCAGATTGCTGCAACCGCTGCAACACCTCCTGTCTCGGCCCGTCGAGCGCCACCTGCCCGCCGGCCATCACGATCACCCGGTCGACAAGCGACAGCAGCCGCATCTTGTGGGTGACGACGATCAGCGTGCTCTGCGTCCCCAGCCGCGCGGCAATCGCGCTCAGGGCCGCGCCCTCGACGGCATCGTCAAGGTTCGCCGTGGGTTCATCGAGCAGCAGCAGATCGGGCCGTGCCAGCAACAGCCGGGTCAACCCGGTCAGCGTCCGCTGCCCGCCCGACAGGCCGCGCCCGCCCTCGGCAATCTGCAGGTCGAGCCCGCGCGGATGGCCGTTGATCAGCTGGA
>DBAW01000208.1 GCA_002291855.1 Sphingomonas sp. UBA1000 | reverse complement strand
AGCGCATCAGCGACGCGCCCTTATAGACCCCCAGTTCGACGACCGCGCCGGGCAGGCCGGTGATCTGCCGGTAAAGCTCCCAATGGGCGATCAGCTTGCCCATCCGGCCGACCGGGGCGCGCAGATAGAATGTATTCTCCGCCTCGGGCAGCGTGTCGGCGGGGGCGGGCACATAGGTCATTGCGCAGTCACCTCGGGTCGGTCTGGCAGGATGCCTGCCATCATCGTCATGCCCGTCTAATCTAGCAGATTTGCCGGGCGAACGCCGCCCGACCGCGCAAATCGGCGGCGTCCGCCATAACGTCACGCATCCGTCGCGCGCGCGGGACGGTGCCCGGCCAGCGCGACGGCAACGCAGCGCGCGGCGTGCGCATCCAGTTCGTCCGGCGACATGGCCGGGCCGCTCAGCTCCCACATCAGCACCGGCCAGCCGCGCAGCAGCCCGAGCAGGTCGCTGGCCGTCTGTTCGGGATCGTCAATCGCCAGCCCGTGCGCGGCGAGCGCGGCGATCAGCGCGGTAAAGCGCGCCTTGGTAAAGGCGATGGCGTGGACGAGGAACAGCTGCCCCAGCTCCGGATGGCGTTCGCGCTCCATCGTCACCAGCCGGTGGGTGTTGAGCGCCTCGGGATCGAGCACGAGATCGAGAAAGCGCCGCGCGGCGGCGGTCAGCAGCGCATCCGGCGGGCCGCCCGATGACGACAGCTCGAAACTGCCGAGCACCGTCTCGCATTTGCGGGTGACGGCGGCGGCGAACAGCTGCGCCTTGTCCCCGAACCACGCATAAAGCGTCGGCTTGGCGACACCTGCGGCGCGCGCGATGGCGGCCATGCTCGTCCGCTCGAACCCCTGCGCCAGAAACAGCGCCTGCGCCGCGGCGATGGCCGCATCGCGCCGCGCCGGATCGGGCGGCCGCCCGGGGCCGGATGGCCGCGCAGCAGGGGGGGACGGGCCGGTCATGCCGCGAGGCTATCTTTTTTGAACCGGTCGGTATAGTTTTTCATCCGAACCGATTCCGCGCGGATCGGCAACGGCAGGGCAAGCGGCAGGGGGCGGACAGACCATGGCAGGATCGACGGCGCAGGCGCATATCATGCTGGTCATGGCGCTTGCCCTTGCCGGGTGCAAGGCAGCCGCGCCGGCCCCCGCCCCCCGCGCCGAGCCGGTGCCGGTCAGGCTGGTGCGCGTCGGTGCCGATGGCGGGGCAGTCACGACGATCACCGGCACTGTCCGCCATGCCGAGGAAACGCCCCTTGCCTTTGCCCAGCCGGGCCGGGTGCGCGCGGTGCTGGTCGATGTCGGCGACACGGTCCGCGCCGGGCAATTGCTCGCCACGCTCGACACCGGGCCGGCCGATGCCAATGCCGTGGCCGCCGCCGAAGATGCCCGCCGTGCCGCGCTGGACCTCACGCGGCTGCGCACCTTGGCCGACAAGGGCTGGGTGACGCGCGCACGGCTGGAATCGGCCGAGGCCGGGGCCGCCGCCGCCAATGCCCGCGCCGCCGCCGCGCGGTTCGACCAGCGTTATGCCCGCGTCCATGCGCCCGGCCCCGGTGTGGTGCTCGCCCGCACGCTCGATCCCGGTGCCATCGCCGCGGCGGGCGCGCCGGTGCTGACGCTGGGCGATGCGCGCGGCGGGCTGGTGGTGCAGCTGCCGCTGACCGACCGGCAGGCCGCAGCGCTCAGGCCCGGCACCCCAGCCGAGCTGCGCCTGCCCGCGCTCGGCCCCGCCCCGATATCGGGCCAGCTGCGCCGGATCAGCGGGCGCGGCGACCCGGCGACCGGCGCGTTTATCGGCGAAATCGCGCTGCCCGCCCTGCCCGGCCTGCGTTCAGGCATGATCGGCACCGTGCGCATCGCGACCGGCAGCATTGGCGGCGAGACGGCGGCCAGCCGCCCGGTCATCCCCGCCACCGCCATCTTCGCCGCGCGCACCGAGGAAGCGTTCGTCTATGTCCACGACCCCCGTGCCGGGCGGGTCCGCGCGCGGCTGGTGCGGATCGAGGCCATTGGCGAGGCCGGCATCACCCTGTCGGCGGGGCTGAAGGCGGGCGAGGCGATTGTGGCGACCGGGCTCGACCGGCTGCGCGACGGCGCGCAGGTGCGGGTGATCCGGTGATCGCCCGCATCACCGGCTTTGCGGTCACGCGCTGGCAGGCGACGCTGATCGTGTTCGCGCTGCTTGCAGCACTTGGCATTCAGGCGTTTCTCGCCATTCCCCGCTCGGTCGACCCGCATTTCCCGATCCCCGTCGTCGTCATCGTCGCGATCCAGCCGGGCGCGGATCCGGCCGATATGGAACAGACGGTCGCCAAGCCGATCGAGGAGGTGCTGCAGGGGCTGGACGGCATCGACCGGGTGCAGTCGCGCGCGACCGACGGTCAAGCGGTGGTGACCGCCGAGTTCGCATGGTCGACCGACCCGGAAAAGGATTATGACGAGGTGGTGCGCGAGGTTAACGCGATCCGCGCCCAGCTGCCCCAGGGTTTGCAGCGGCTGGAGTTCCGCAAGGTGCGCACCACCGAAAGCGCAGTCGTCCAGTTCGCGCTGGTCAGCGACACCGCCTCGTTCCGCCGGATGGAAAAGGTCGCGCGCGACCTGCGCGACAGCTTCACCCGCGTCCCCGGCGTGCGCGGCGCGCGCATCTGGGGGCTGCCCACGCCCGAAATGCGCGTCGCCGTCGATCTCGGCCGGCTGGCCGAACTGCGCCTGCCGGTTAGCGCGGTCACCGATGCGCTGCGCGCCGGCGGGGCCGATCTGCCGGCGGGCGCGGTCAGCGTGGGCGACCAGCGTTTCAACGTCCGCGCGGGCGGGGCGTTCCGCACGGTCGAGGAGCTGCGCGACACGCCGCTGCGCGCCGGCAATGGCAGCGTCGTGCGCGTCGGCGACGTCGCCCAGATCGGCTGGGCATCGCCCGAGCGCACCCATGTCACGCGCTGGAACGGCAAGCGCGCAATCTGGCTGACCGTCACCCAGAAGGACCGCGTCAATGTGCTCGACGTGCAGCGCGGGGTGATGGCGGCGGCAGAGCGCGGGCGGCCGTTCCTGCCGCCCGACATCGCGCTCGTCGCCGGGTTCGACCAGAGCCGCGACATCGCCGACAAGCTCGGCCAGCTCGGCCGCGACTTTGCGCTCGCGCTGGCGCTGGTGCTGATCACGCTGCTGCCGCTCGGCCTGCGCGCGTCGCTGGTGGTGATGATCTCGGTGCCGCTCAGCCTTGCCATCGGCGTGCTGGCGATGTGGCTGGCCGATTATACGCTCAACCAGCTGGTGATTGCCGGCTTCATCCTCGCGCTCGGCCTGCTGGTCGACGATTCGATCGTCGTCGTCGAAAACATCGCCCGGCGGCTGCGCGGCGGGCTGACGCGCGGACAGGCGGCGCTTGCGGGCACGTCGCAGATCGCGGTGGCGGTGCTGGGCTGCACCGGGGTGCTGATCTTTGCGTTCCTGCCGCTCGTCTTCCTGCCCGAAGGCGCGGGCAAGTTCACGCGCGGCCTGCCGCTTGCGGTGATCGCGACGGTTGCGGCCAGCCTGGTCGTGTCGCTGACCATCGTGCCGTTTCTCGCCAGCCGCATCCTGCCGCGCACCGAAAGCGCGCACGGCAACCGCATCCTGCAATGGGTCGAAGGCGGCATCCACCGGCTCTACGCCCCGGTGCTGCACTGGGCGCTGGAGCGGCCATGGCGTGCGCTTGGTGCGTCGATGGCGCTGTGCGCGGCAGCCATCGGCCTCGTGCCCATCATCGGCACCAGCCTGTTTCCGTCCGCCGACACCCCCTATTTTCTGGTCGAGATCGAAGCCCCCGAAGGGGCCGAGACCAGCCAGACCGACCGGGCGGTGCGCTTTGTCGAGGCCGTGCTGGCCGGCGAGCCGGGGGTGACGACGCGGCTGGCCAATATCGGTCGCGGCAATCCGCAGGTGTTTTATAACGTCCGCGAGATCGACCAGCGGAGCAATATCGGCGCGGTGCTGGGCGTCATGGACCGCTGGGACCCGGATGCAGGCCCGGCGATGATCGGCCGCATCCGCGCGCGCTTCGCCGCCTATCCGGACGCGCGCATCACCGTGACGCCGTTCCAGAACGGCGCGCCGATCGCGGCCCCCATCGCCTGGACCGTCTATGGCCCGGATCTGGCGGAGCTGAAGCGGCTGGCCGGGGCGGTCGAGGCGGCGCTCAAGGACACGCCGGGCGCGCGCGACGTGCGCAACCCGCTGGCGCTTGACCGCATCGACCTTGATCTCGGCCTTGATACCGGCAAGGCGGCGCTGCTCGGCGTCGCGCCGGGGGCGGCGCGGCGGGTGGCGCGGCTGGCACTGGCCGGCGAGCCGGCGGGCCGGTTCCGCGATGCCGAGGGCGACAGCTATGATGTCGTCGTCCGCCTGCCGATGGGCGAACGGCACAGCATCGCCGCGCTGGAGCAGATCCATGTGCCGACGACCGCCGCACCGGGCGCTGCCATCCCGCTTGCGCAGATCGCGCGCCCGCGCCTGTCCCCAGGGCCGGCGCAGATCACCCGCGACCGCCAGCAGCGCAGCGTGCAGGTGACCGCCAATGTCCAGCTGGGCGCGCTCACCTCGCGCGTCAGCGCGGCGAGCGCGGAGCGGATCGCGCGCATCACGCTGCCGCCCGGCTACAGCATCGCCGTGGGCGGCGAGGCCGAGGCGCGGGCGCGCAGCTTTTCGGGACTTGGCGGGATCATCCTGCTGGCCGTGTTCGGCATCATGGGCGTGCTGGTGCTGGAGTTTGGCCGGTTCAAGGAAACCGCGGTGGTCGCCGGCGTCATTCCGCTCGGGCTGTTCGGCGGGCTGGTGGCGTTATGGGCGAACGGCCTGTCGCTCAGCTATACGGCGATCATCGGCTTCGTCGCGCTCATTGGGATCGAGATCAAGAATTCGATCCTGCTCGTCGATTTCACCGCCCAGCTGCGCGCCGAGGGCATGGCCCTGCGCCCGGCAATCGAGCGCGCGGGCGAGGTGCGCTTCCTGCCCGTGCTGCTGACGAGCGTGACCGCAATCGGCGGGCTGCTGCCGCTCGCCCTGTCGGGATCGGGACTGTATGCGCCGCTCGCCTGGGTGATCATCGGCGGGCTGGTGTCGTCGACGCTGATGTCGCGCATCGTCACCCCGGTCATGTATCTGCTGATCGCGCGCGGCGAAGAACGGGCGCGCGGGGCGCAGGCAGGCGGGGCGCAGGCCGTCGCACCCGCCCCTTGACCTTTGCCGCGCCGACCCGAAATGCGGGGGCGTGACCCGCCAACCCAATCCCGCCGCGCCGCTCGACCGCCGCAGCCTGTTGAAAGCCGGCGGTGCCGGCCTGTCGGCGCTCGCCCTGCCCTGGTATCCCGGCTGGGCGCAGCCCGTGTCGGCCGGGCTGACGACGCTGCCCGAACTGACCGGGCCGGATGTCACGCTGCGCATCGCGCACCAGATGATGATGATCGACGGGCGGCCGCGCCACGCCATCGGCATCAACGGCACCGTGCCCGGCCCGCTCATCCGCCTGCAACAGGGGCAGACGGCGCGGCTGACGGTGATCAACGATCTGGACGAGGACAGTTCGATCCACTGGCACGGCCTGCTGGTGCCGTTTCACATGGACGGGGTGCCAGGCGTCAGCTTTCCGGGCATCCCGGCCGGGGGGCGCTTCACTTATGAATTTCCGCTGATCCAGGCCGGCACCTATTGGTATCACAGCCATTCGGGGCTGCAGGAGCAGATGGGCCATTACGGCCCGCTGATCGTCGCGCCCGAGGGGCCGGACCCGGTGGCCGCGGACCGGGAGCATGTGATCCTGCTGTCGGATTCAAGCCCGATCCACCCGCACATGATCATGCGCCGCCTGAAGCAGATGGGCGGATATTTCAATTACCAGAAACAGACGCTGTTCGGACAGCTGGCCGGGCGCGACCAGAAGGCGGCCGAGCGTGCGGCCTGGGGCGCGATGCGGATGGACCCGGCCGATGTCGCCGATGTGACCGGGGCAACCTACACCTATCTGGTAAACGGCCACGGCCCGGTCGAACCGTTTGCGGCGCTGTTCCGCCCGGGCGAGCGGGTGCGGCTGCGCGTCATCAATGCCTCGGCGATGACCACGTTCAACCTGCGCATCCCGGGCCTCGCGCTCGACATCGTCGCCGCCGACGGGCTGGCCGTGCGCCCGGTGACGGTCGACGAGTTCCAGATCGCGGTCGCCGAAACCTATGACGTGATCGTCCGCCCGGCCGATGACCGCGCCTATGCGCTGGTCGCCGAAAGCGTCGACCGGTCGGGCATGGCGCGGGCCGTGCTCGCGCCCCGGCCCGGCGTCATGCCGGCCTTCCCGCCGCTGCGCCCCCGGCCGCTGGCGACGATGAAGGACATGGGGATGGGCGGCCATGGCGGGGGCGATCATGGTGCCGCCTGCCCGCCCGAACATGCGGCGATGGGCCATTGCAGCCCCGCTGCGCCCGCCGCACCGATGGATCATGGGATGCGCGATTTCAGCCTCGCGCCGCCCACCGTGCGCCGCACGCCGACCGTCCAGTCGATCTCGCCCATGCCGGTCGACCGCACCGGCGAGCCGGGCCAGGGGCTGGCGGATGTGGGGCACCGAGTGCTCACCTATCGCGATCTGGTCGCCGCCGCGCCCAACCCCGATCCGCGCCCGCCCGAACGCGAGATCGAGATCCATCTGACCGGCAATATGGAACGCTATATGTGGGCGTTCGACGGCGAGAAGCTGTCCGAGGTCAAGGCCCCGATCACCTTCCGCGCCGGGGAAAGGGTGCGCGTCACGCTGGTCAACGACACGATGATGGGCCACCCGATCCATCTTCACGGCCATTATTTCGAGCTGGTGACCGGGCATGGCGACCATGCGCCGCGCAAGCATACGGTGCAGGTGCAGCCGGGCGGCAAGCTGAGCTTCGACCTCACCGCCGATGCGGTGGGCGACTGGGCGTTTCACTGCCATCTGCTCTATCACATGCATGCCGGCATGATGCAGATCGTCTCCGTCCGCCCCGATCCAGAACGCGCCGCCTGATGCCTGCCCTGATCCTGACCGCGCTGGCCGCCGCCGCCCAGCCCGTGGCGGCCACCGCCTGCCCGCCCGAACATGCGGCGATGGGCCATTGCACACCGCCAGCACCGCCCGCTGTGCCGCCCGCCGCGGCCCCCACTGTGCCGCCCTGCCCGCCCGAACATGCGGCAATGGGCCATTGCACGCCCACTGCCCCCCGCCCGAACGCCGCCGCGCCGCCGCCTGCAACCCCCGATTATGCCGACCGCATCTGGGGCGCGGAGGCGATGCGGGCGTCGCGCGCGGCGGTGCGGCACGAACATGGCGGCATGTCCTATTCGCAGCTGATGTTCGACATTGCCGAGCTGCAGCTGCGCGACGGCCGCGACGGCTGGCGGATCGAAGGCGAAGGCTGGTTCGGCGGCGACATCAACCGGCTGCTCGTCCGTTTCGAGGGTGAAGGCGATCTGGACCGCGCGGCCGAGCAGATCGAGCTACAGGCCGTCTATTCGCGCGCCATCGGGCCATATTTCAACCTGCAGGCGGGGCTGCGCCACGATGTCCGCCCCGATCCGTCGCGCACCCATACGGTGTTCGGCATTGAAGGGCTTGCACCATATTGGTTCGAAATCGAGGCGCTGGCATTCCTGTCGACCAAAGGCGAACTGACCGGCCGCTTCGCCGCCAGCTATGACCAGCGTCTGACCCAGCGGCTGGTGCTGCAACCACGGGTGGAGCTGAACCTGGCCGCCGCCGCCATCCCCGAACGCGGGATCGCCGCCGGCCTGTCGGACGGTGAGCTGGATTTCCGGCTGCGCTATGAAATCGCCCGCGAATTTGCCCCCTATCTGGGCGTGTCGTTCGGGCGGCGCTTCGGCCGCTTCGCCCGCAGCGCGGGCGAAGGCGGCACCGAAACCAGCATCGTCATCGGCGTGCGCGGCTGGTTCTGAAGCCCCCGCTCAGCAGCCCCACTCTCAGCAGGCCCGCCACCACCACACGCCGTCCACCGGCTCGCGCACCGCGCGCCCGGCCTGTTCGAGATGCTGGAGATGGGCGAGCGTCTCGCCGGTCGCCATGCCGAGCAATTTGTCGTCGATCGCGCGCTTGAACATCACCCCGAAGCAATCGACCGCGCGCAGCGGCCGTTCGGCGAGCCGGGCGTGCAGCCGGTCGAGCGTGCGCACATGCCCGTCGGCCAGCGCATCGAGCCGGGCATGAAGGCCGGTGAACACCGCGCCATGCGCGGGCAGGACGAGCAGATCGCCCGGCAGTTCGGCGCGCAGCCGGGCGATGGACGCCAGCCATTCGCCCAGCGGATCGGCCTCCGGCTCGAGGATCGAGATGGCGACGATGGAGCTGATGCGCGGCAGCACCTGATCGCCGGCGATCATCATGCCGCGCACCTCGTCGACCAGACACAGATGTTCCGGGCTGTGGCCGCTGCCGATCACCGCGCGCCAGCCGCCGCCCAGATCGTCGCCCGCCTGCACGCGCACAAACCCCTCGGGCATGCGGTGGACCGAACGGGCGAAGCTGCCCCAGCCGCGCGCGGTGGCGGTGTCGATCTGCGCCTCGGTCCAGCCCGCGCCGCGCCAGGTGGCGACCGCCTCGGCGGGCGGCGCGGGCCGCGCATCGGCGCACAGCAGCCGCGCGGTCAGATATTCCCCCCGCGTCATCCACAGGCTTGTCCCGAACTTTGTGCACAGCCAGCCGGCAAGGCCGATATGGTCGGGATGCATATGGGTGCAGATCACCCGGCTGACCGGCCGGCCGCCGAGCGGCCCGGCAAGCACGTCGCGCCATGCCTGTTTGCAGGCATCGGTCGGCACGCCGGTGTCGATCAGCGCCAGCCCGTCCGCCTCCTCGACCGCCCAGACATTGATATGCCCCAGCGGCCCGCCCAGCGGCAGCCGGATCCATGACACGCCCTGGCCAAGATCGATCAGCTCACCGGGCGCGGGGGCGCGGTCGCCGAACGGATAGTCGAGCCCGCGCACCGTCGCGCGCCGGGCATGATGGTCGGCAATCGGCGGCACGCCCGCTTCCAGCTGAGCGGCGGGCGGGGTGATGGGCGATGCCGGGTCGGCGGGCGGGCGGGACGGAGTCATGCTTCCCCTATCCCGCCCGCGGCCTTGCTTGTCGAGATGGACGGACGCCGCCGTCCACAGCCTCAGCGGCGGAACGGATCCTCGAACGCCGGCCGGTCGGTGGTGTCGAGTTCGCCGCGCGCGGCCGCATCGGCCTCGCGGGCGGCGCGCTCACGCTCGGCGCGCAGCTGTTCGATCAGCGCCTCGCGGTCGCCGGCCAGACGCTGGTCGGTCGGCGCCTCGATGCCGGCCGCCTTCGCCGCCTTGGCGACGATCGCGTCCAGCTCGCGCTGCGAACACAGGCCGAGCGTGACCGGATCCTTGGGCGTGATGTTGGCGATGTTCCAGTGCGTCCGGTCGCGAATCGCCGCAATCGTCGTGCGGGTGGTGCCGATCAGCTTGGAAATCGCGCCATCCGAAACTTCGGGATGGTTGCGGATGATCCAGGCGATGCCGTCGGGCTTGTCCTGCCGCTTCGACACCGGGGTGTAGCGCGGCCCCTTGGTGCGGCGGACCTGTTCCGGCCCCTTCTGGATGCGCAGCCGGTAATCGGGATTGGCCTGGCCGCGCTCGATCTCGTCCATCGTCAGTTCATGGGCGCGCACCGGGTCGCGCCCGGTCAGGCGGGTGCCGGCGGTGTCGTCGGCAATCGCCTGCACCTCAAGGATGTGCAGCCCGCAGAAATCAGCGATTTGCTGGAATGTGAGCGCCGTATTCTCGACCAGCCAGGAAGCGGTCGCGTGCGGCATCAGCGGCTGAGCCAAGGAAACCTCCGGAAACAAATAGGGCCGCCCCTTCACGGAGCGGCCGACCATGCAGCCTCCTTTTTAGTGCGCCGCGCCGCCAGTGGCAAGGACGCAAGCACGCGCGGCCTCGCAGCCGGGCTTGACCGGCCGGGATGTATCCGGTCTTGCTGCGCGCCCGCCCCCCATCTCCCGCCTGCCCGAGCGTTTGCCCCCGAGCGTTTGCCGATGTCCGATCCGCCCCCGCGTCCCGCCCCCGATCCGGGCGATCTGTTCGGTCCCGCCGCCGATCACGGCGCGCAGGTGGCCGGGCGCGACGCGGCGGGCGCACCGCTGGCCGACCGGCTGCGCCCGCGCACGCTCGTCGATGTCGTCGGCCAGGATCATCTGACCGGGCCGGAGGGGGCGATCGGGCGGATGGTCGCGGCCGGGCGGCTCGCCTCGATGATCCTGTGGGGCCCGCCCGGCACCGGCAAGACCAGCATTGCCCGCCTGCTCGCCGATGCAGTCGGGCTGCGCTTTGCGGCGATCTCGGCGGTGTTTTCGGGCGTCGCCGATCTGAAAAAGGCCTTTGCCGAGGCGCGCGACCTTCGCCGCGCCGGGCAGCGGACCCTGCTGTTCGTGGACGAGATTCACCGTTTCAACCGCGCCCAGCAGGACGGATTCCTGCCCTTTGTCGAGGATGGCACCGTCATCCTGGTTGGCGCGACGACCGAGAATCCGTCGTTCGAGCTCAATGCCGCGCTGCTGTCGCGGGCGCAGGTGCTGATCCTGCACCGGCTGGATGCGGCGGCGCTCGACCTGCTGCTCGCGCGGGCGGAGGCGGCGACCGGCCGGCCGCTGCCGCTGACCGCCGATGCGCGCGCGGCGCTGATCGCCAGCGCCGATGGCGATGGCCGCTTCCTGCTCAACCAGGCCGAAACGCTGTTTTCGCTGGATCTGCCCGAACCGCTCGATCCGGCCGCGCTGTCGGCGCTGCTCCACCGCCGGGTCGCCGTCTATGACAAGGACCGCGAGGGCCATTACAATCTGATCTCGGCGCTGCACAAATCGCTGCGCGGATCGGATCCGCAGGCCGCGCTCTATTATCTGGCGCGGATGCTGGTGGCGGGCGAAGAGCCGCTTTACGTGCTGCGCCGGCTCACCCGTTTTGCCAGCGAAGATATCGGCCTTGCCGACCCGCAGGCGCTGGTCCAGTGCATTGCCGCGCGCGACGCCTATGAGTTTCTGGGCAGCCCGGAGGGTGAGCTGGCGATCGTGCAGGCCTGTCTCTATCTGGCGACCGCGCCCAAATCCAACGCCGCCTACAAGGCGCAGAAGGCAGCGTGGAAAAGCGCCCGCGACACCGGCTCGCTGATGCCGCCCGCCCATATCCTGAACGCGCCGACCCGGCTGATGAAGGACATCGGCTATGGCAAGGGCTATGCCTATGACCATGATGCAAAGGACGGGTTTTCCGGGGCCGATTACTGGCCCGAGGGCATGGCCGCCCAGGCCTATTACCGGCCGACGCCGCGCGGGTTCGAAGCGAGGATCGCGGAACGGCTGGCCTATTGGGACGGGCTGAGGCGCGGCAAGGCTGTGGATAAGCCGGTGAAGAACAACGGGGACAGGCATGAGGATCAGGCAAGGGGCAAGTCGGGGGATGAATAGCGGGACAAGGCTGTGCGCCATGCTGGGGATAAGTCTGTGGGCATCGCTTGCCGCCGCCCAGAGCCTGCCGCCGCCCGCCGGGCTGAGCGAGCATCAGCGCGCCATCGCCGCCGGCTATACCGCGCTCACCCTGTGCGAAGGCGTGCTGTCGGCCGGGCGCACCCCCGAACAGGTGGCGGCGACCGAGATGCAGGGCATCTATCCCGAATATCAGGCGCTGGCATCGGCGCTGCCCGCGCGGATCGACCCGTCGGCCCGGCGCGTCACAGTGCCGTTCGACGCAGGGCTGCCGCCGCGCATCGCCAGCTGGCGGCCGCTGACCGGCTGCACGCTCGCCCCCATCGGCCAGGCCGAAATCCCCGGCCCGGCCCCGACCGGCGATGCGCGCCCGATCCATGCTGTGCCCGCCGATCCGCGCCCCTGGCCGCTGGGCGATGCCGGAATCGCGCCGCGCCCCGGCCCCGCGCTTGCCGGCCGGATCAGGGACGCACTTCAGGGCAGCTATGGCGGCGTCACCACCGGGCTGGTCGTCGTGCGCGACGGGCGCATTGTCGGCGAAGCCTATGCCGCCGGATTCGGCCCGTTCACGCCCAACCGCACCTGGTCGGTCGCCAAGAGCATCGCCGGCACGCTCACCGGCATCGCGGTGGGAGACGGGCTGCTCGACCCGGCGGCCCCCGCGCCGGTGCCCGAATGGCGCAGCCCCGGCGATCCGCGCGCGGCGATCACGCTCGATCAGCTGCTGCGTATGGCCTCGGGCCTGACCAGCGACAGCGCGGGCAACCGCACCGATGCGCTCTATTTCGGCGGCACCAGCGTCACCGAACAGGCCCCGTTCTGGCCGCTCGGCGCGCTGCCGGGCACGCGCTTCCGCTATGCCAATAACGACATTCTGCTCGCCATCCGCGCGCTCCGGGCAAAGCTGGCGGATGGCGATGTGGCGGGCTTTGCCGCGACGCGCCTGCTCGCGCCGCTCGGCCTGCGCCACACGACGCTGGGCGCCGACTGGCAGGGCAATCTGGTCCTGTCGTCGCAGGTCTGGTCGACCGCGCGCGATCTGGCCCGGCTGGGCGAGTTGTGGCGCGGCGATGGCATGTGGCAGGGCCAAAGGCTGCTGCCCGCCGGCTGGATGGCGCGGATGACCGCACCGTCCGGCCCGCAGCCCGGCAGCGGCCCCGGCTATGGCGCGACATTGTGGCTGTTCGGCCCGCAACAGGGGCTGCCCGCGGGCAGCTTTGCGGCGCAGGGCAATCGCGGCCAATATGTGATGGTCGTGCCCGCGCGCGGGCTGGTGCTGGTGCGGCGCGGCGAGGATCCGGCCGGGCGCGGGTTCGACATTGCCCGCTTCACCGCCGATGTGCTGGGCGCGCTGGCCGGCGATGGCGGCTGACGCGGCCGCCCCCAGCCCGGACCGGTTCCGGGATTTCGTGTGCATCGACTGGTCGGGGGCGGCGGTCGCCCGGCCGCCGGGGCTGGCCGTCGCCCATGCGCGCGCGGGCAGCGCGGCCCCGGCGCTCGTCAACCCCGCGCTGCTCCACCCTGCAGGCGGCTGGACGCGCCCGGCGATTCTCGACTGGCTGCTCAGCCATGCCGATGCGGGCACGCCGATGCTGGTCGGGCTGGATCTGTCGCCCGGCTTTCCCTTTGCCGATCACGGGGCCTATTTCCCCGGCTGGGCCGACAGCCCCGGCGATGCGCGCGCGCTCTGGGCGCTGGTCGACCGGCTGGCGGGCGACGAGCCGCATCTGGCCGCCAACCGCTTCATCGACCATCCCGAGGCCAGCCGTTATTTCCGCCGCCATGGCCAGCCTTTGGGCGACCGGTTCGGCGCTGCCGGGCGCGGGCGGCTGCGCGAGGTCGAGGCGCGGCAGCGCAGCCTCGCGCTCGCCCCGGCCAGCTGCTTCAATCTGGTCGGCGCGGCGCAGGTCGGCAAATCGAGCCTGACCGGGATGCGCCTCCTCCACCGGCTGGGCGGGCGCATCCCGGTCTGGCCGTTCGATCCGCTGCCCGACAGCGGCCCGGTGATCGTCGAAATCTATACCAGCCTTGCCGCGCGCGCCGCCGGCCTCCCCGCCGGGCGCAGCAAGCTGCGCGACGGCATCGCGCTCGACACGGCACTGGCACGGCTGGGCAGCGCGGCGCACACCCCCCTGCCGCGCTATACCGACCATGCGACCGATGCGATGCTGACCGCCGCCTGGCTGCGCGGGGCGGCGGGCGACGCCGCGCTCTGGAATCCGCCCGGGCTGGACGCGGTTCGCCACACCGAAGGCTGGACGTTCGGCGTCGGCTGACGCATTGGGGGGCGAAGAACGCTCACGCGACGCGACGCGACGTGACGTGTTTGGGCCGGGTTAGCTCAGCTGGTAGAGCAACCGCCTTGTAAGCGGTAGGTCGTCGGTTCGAGTCCGACACCCGGCACCATCATCGCCAATCGCGCCCCGCCCCCCCGTTACGGCTCAGCGGCGGGTAAGGCGGAGCAGGCGACCCTGCGACCCTTGTGCGCCGTCTTCGAGCAGCCACAGCGCGCCATCCGGCCCTTCCTCGACCTCGCGGATGCGCGCGCCCATGTCCCACTGCCCGCCCTTCTGGGCGTTGGTGCCGTCGACATCGACGCGGATCAGCGCCTTGCTCGACAGGCCGCCGATGAACAGGTCGCCGCGCCATTCCGGCCACATCCGCCCCGAATAGGCGATCAGCCCGCCCGGCGAGATGGCCGGATTCCACCACACTTTGGGCGCTTCGAAGCCGTCGCCGGGCTGGTGATCGGGAATGTCGCGGCCGTCATAATGGTCGCCGTTCGACACCCGCGGATAGCCGTAATTGCGCCCGGGCAGGACGAGATTGACCTCGTCGCCGCCCTTGGGCCCCATTTCCTGCTGCCACAGATTGCCGCGCGCATCGAAGGCGAGGCCGAGCAGGTTGCGATGGCCATAGGACCAGACCGCCGGGTGAAAGCCCTTGGCCGCCAGCGGATTGCCCTTGGCCGGGGTGCCGTCGTCATTGAGGCGCAGCACCTTGCCCAGCGTCGCCGCCGGATCCTGTGCCGGATCGAATTTCTGCCGTTCGCCATTGGTGAAGAACAGCTTGCCGTCGGGCGCAAAGGCGATGCGGCCCGAAAAATGGCCATTGCCTTCGACATAGGGGGTGGCGCGGAAAATCACCTCGACCTTGTCGAGCCGGGGCGTCCCCGCCTCCTCCAGCCGGCCGCGCGCCAGCACGACGCCCTTGGCGCCTGCCTCATTCTGCTCGACATAGCTGAAATAGACGAGCCGGTTGGCGGCAAAGCGCGGATGCAGCACGACATCGTGCATCCCGCCCTGCCCGCCGGTCGCCACCGCCGGCACCCCGGCAAGCGCGGTGCGCGACTGGCCATCGGCGGCAACGAGCAGGATCTGCCCGGCCTTTTCTGTGACGAGCATCCGCCCGTCGGGCAGGAAGGTCATCGCCCAGGGCGCGTCGAAATCGGCGACCGGCGTGACCGTGAACGGCGCGGCGGCCGACGGTTCCTGCGCCTGGCCGGAACAGGCGATGGTGAGCAGCGCGGCCCCGGCGACGGGCGCGAGGCGGCGGCGGACGATCGGCAGAAACGCGGGCGACAGCGATGCGGGCAATGACATGGATCAGATCCTCGATTCCGGCGTGAACCCTGGTGCGACAGCCCCCGGCACGACACGGCGGGGCCGCCGCCCGGATGCTTGAACGCGCGACGACGCCAGTAGCGCCTTTGCACCCTGCCGCCAATCGGCCCGTCCCGCGACAAAGCCCACTTGTCCGCGCGGGCGTTCGGGCGTATATGGCGTCATATTCCTCGACATCGGTAACGACGTTGAGGCCGGGTTCCCACGGAACTCCGGCACATATCCCCGTGCATGGCCATCCCGGCCCGACTGGAGCGCAAGTGACCGATATCGCCGCCCTGACGCAGTTGATCGAACCCGAGGCCAAGGCCCTGGGATTCGAGCTGGTGCGCGTGGCGATGATCGGCGGCACGTCGGACCCGACCCTGCAGGTGATGGCCGAACGCCCGGACACGCGCCAGCTGACCATCGACGATTGTGCTGCACTGTCGCGGCGGCTGTCGGACATGCTCGACGCCACCGACCCGATCGAACAGGCCTATCGGCTGGAAGTCAGCTCGCCGGGGATCGACCGGCCGCTGACCCGGTTGCGCGACTTTGCCGACTGGGCCGGGCATGAGGCGCGGATCACGCTCAGCGAGCCGCTTGACGGGCGCAAGCAGTTTCAGGGCGTGCTGGCGGGCGTGGACGGCGACACGATCCGGGTCGATCTCGGCCCGCGCGGCCAGGCGCTGCTGCCCTTTTCCGGTCTCAAGACCGCCAAGCTGGTTTTGACCGACAGGCTGATTGCCGCCACCGCGCCGCTGAGCGCGGACGGCGTCGATACAATCCAGGTAGAAGGATAGGTTAGACGATCATGGCCACCGCTATCTCCGCCAACAAGGCCGAGCTGCTTGCCATCGCCGATTCGGTCGCGCGTGAAAAGCTGATCGACAAGGCCATCGTCATCGAGGCGATGGAAGACGCCATCCAGCGCGCGGCCAAGAACCGTTACGGCGCGGAAAACGACATCCGCGCCAAGCTTGATCCCAACAGCGGCGATCTGCGGCTGTGGCGCGTCGTCGAAGTGGTCGAGGCGGTCGACGATTATTTCAAGCAGGTGTCGGTTGCCGACGCGCAGAAGCTGGAAAAGGGCGCGAAGGTCGGCGACTTCATCGTCGATCCGCTGCCGCCGATCGAGTTTGGCCGCATCCAGGCGCAGGCGTCGAAGCAGATCATCTTCCAGAAGGTCCGCGACGCCGAGCGCGAGCGCCAGTTCGAAGAGTTCAAGGGCCGGGTCGGCGAGATCATCACCGGCGTCGTCAAGCGGGTCGAATTCGGCCATGTCGTCGTCGATCTGGGCCGCGCCGAAGGCGTGATCCGCCGCGACCAGCAGATCCCGCGCGAAGTGGTGCGCGTCGGCGACCGCATCCGTTCGCTGATCCTGCGCGTGATCCGCGAGAATCGCGGGCCGCAGATCTTCCTGTCGCGCGCCCATCCGGACTTCATGAAGAAGCTGTTCGCGCAGGAAGTGCCCGAAATCTACGACGGCATCATCGAGATCAAGGCCGCCGCCCGCGATCCGGGCAGCCGCGCCAAGATCGGCGTGATCAGCCATGACGGGTCGATCGACCCGGTCGGTGCCTGTGTCGGCATGAAGGGTAGCCGCGTGCAGGCGGTCGTCCAGGAAATGCAGGGCGAAAAGATCGACATCATTCCCTGGTCGCCCGACACCGCGACCTTCGTCGTCAACGCGCTCCAGCCGGCCAATGTCAGCCGCGTCGTCATCGACGAGGAAGAGGACCGGATCGAAGTCGTCGTCCCCGACGATCAGCTGAGCCTGGCGATCGGCCGGCGCGGGCAGAATGTCCGCCTCGCCTCGCAGCTGACCGGCAAGGCGATCGACATCATGACCGAGACGGATGCGTCCGACAAACGCCAGCGCGAGTTCGCCGAGCGGTCGGAGACGTTCCAGAACGAGCTGGACGTCGACGAGACGCTCGCCCAGCTGCTGGTCGCCGAAGGCTTCACCACGCTCGAGGAAGTCGCCTATATCGAGCAGGACGAGATCGCGACCATCGAAGGCTTTGACGAAGAACTGGCCGCCGAGCTGCAAAGCCGCGCCCAGGAAGCGCTCGAGCGCCGCGAGGAAGCGAATCGCGAAGAGCGTCTGGCGCTGGGCGTCGAGGACGCGCTGGCGGCGATCCCGCACCTGACCGAAGCGATGCTGGTCACGCTCGGCAAGGCGGGGATCAAGACGCTCGACGATCTCGCCGATCTCGCCACCGACGAGCTGGTCGCCCGCCGCCGCGCCGAACCGCGCCGCCGCAACAACGACCAGCCGCGCGAACAGGACAAGGGCGGGATCCTCGCCGATTATGGCCTGAGCGAGGAACAGGGCAACGAGATCATCATGGCGGCCCGCGCCCATTGGTTCGAAGGGGAGGACGCGGTTGCGGACACTTCCCAATGAGAGGCCAGGGTCGGCCAATGAGACGCCAGAGCCGAAGCTGACGGATACGCCGCGCGGCTCCCGCCGCGCGGCCGCCGATGCCGAACGCAAATGCATCCTGACCGGCCAGCGGGCGGACAGGACCGGTCTGGTGCGCCTCGCGCTCGGGCCGGACGGGCAGGTGCTGCCCGATGTCCGTGCCAAAGCCCCGGGCCGGGGCGCGTGGATCAGCGCGGACCGCACGATCCTTGACGGCGCGGCGGCGCGCGGGCGGCTGGAACAGGCGCTGGCGCGGGCGTTTCGCCAGGGCCGCATCGGCGTGCCCGACGATCTTGCCGACCGCATCGCCAGCCAGCTGGAGCGCGCCGCGCTCGACAGGCTGGGGCTGGAGGCGCGCGCCGGCACGGTGCTGACCGGATCGGAGAGGATCGAGACGGCGGCGCGGCAGGGCCGTGTCGCGCTGCTGCTCCATGCCCGCGACGCCGCCGCGGACGGCAGCCGCCGCCTCGATCAGGCGCTGCGCGTCGGGTCCGATGCCGAAGGCAGCACGCTGAAAGGACTCGTAATCGCGGCCCCGCGCGCCATATTGTCGGCAGCGCTTGGGCGCGAAAATGCCGTGCATGTCGGCGTGGTCGACACGGGTGCCGCCCGGCGCATCGGCGAAGCGCTCGACCGCTGGCACGCATTTATCGGATTTGGTTTGAGGGATGAGCCTTGCGAAACCGCCTCGCAAGGTCCAATCGCGGCCGGGGCGCCTGATGGCGCGCCGGCTGCTGCGGCGGCGAATGAAGGGTTGTGACGGGTTCATGAGCGACATCGACAACAAGGACAAGCCGAAGCTGGGCGCGCGCGCGCCGCTGGGCCTCAAGCGCACGGTCGAGACCGGCAAGGTGAAGCAGAGCTTCAGCCACGGCCGGACCAAGGCTGTGGTGGTGGAAACCAAGCGCAAGCGCGTGGTGGTGCCCAAGCCCGGCGAGGGGCCGCAGGGGGCGCCCGCCGCCAGCGCTGCGCCGCAATCGGCCGCGATGATCCGCCGCCCGGCAGGGGTGTCCGAGGCCGAGATGGAGCGCCGTCTGGCCGCCGTCCGCGCCGCCAAGGCCCGCGAGACCGAGGAAGCGGCGGCCCGCGCCGCCGAAGAGCGCGCGCGCGAGGAAGAGCGCGAGCGCCGCCGCGCCGAG
>DBAW01000169.1:6213-7929 GCA_002291855.1 Sphingomonas sp. UBA1000 | reverse complement strand
CGGTGAAATATGAATTCGACAAAAAGTCGGGGGCGCTGTTCGTCGACCGCATCCTGCACACGCCGATGCGCTATCCGGCCAATTACGGCTTTGTGCCCGGCACGCTGTCGCCCGATGGCGATCCGCTCGACGCGCTGGTCGTCGCGCGCTCGCCCTTCATTCCGGGCTGCGTGGTGCGGGTGCGGCCGATTGCGGTG
The DNA here is from genome assembly GCA_002291855.1 of Sphingomonas sp. UBA1000. GTDB lineage: Bacteria > Pseudomonadota > Alphaproteobacteria > Sphingomonadales > Sphingomonadaceae > Sphingomonas_B. Next base: position 7,732 of record DBAW01000169.1, on the reverse strand, counting down.
CTGATGCTGGAAGACGAAGCCGGCGGCGACGAAAAGCTGCTGACCGTCCCGGTCGACCAGACCTTCCCTTATTACTCGAACGTCGAGGAACATCACGACCTGCCCGACATCGTGATGAAGCAGATCGAGCATTTCTTCACGCACTACAAGGATCTGGAATCCGAGAAGTGGGTGCGCGTCGGCCATTGGGAAAATGCCGAATATGCGCGCAAGATCGTGGTCGAAGCGATCGAACGCGCCAATGCGGCGAAGGCCGGCGCGGCCTGATAAGCCGGGCCGCCGGCTTTCCTCGCTGGCCGCTGAGACAAAAAAAGGGCCTCTCCCGCGCGGGAGAGGCCCTTTTTCCTGGAACGCCGGTGCCGATCAGCGCGGCGACATGCGGATCGCGCCGTCGAGGCGCACATCCTCGCCGTTGAAATAGCCGCATTCGATCATGGTCAGCGCCAGCTGGGCATATTCATCGGGCTTGCCCAGACGCTTGGGGAACGGCACCGACGCGGCCAGCGCGTCCTTGACGTTCTGCGGCGCGGCCTGGAGCAGCGGCGTGTCGAAAATGCCCGGCAGGATGGTGTTGATGCGGATGCCTTCGCCCATCAGGTCGCGGGCGATCGGCAGCGTCATGCCGACAACGCCGCCCTTCGATGCCGAATAGGCCGCCTGACCGATCTGGCCGTCTTCGGCCGCGACCGACGCGGTGTTGACGATCGCGCCGCGCTCGCCATCTTCCATCGGATCAAGCGTCAGCATGCCCGCCGCCGACTTGGCGATGCAGCGGAAGGTGCCGACCAGATTGATCTGGACGATCCAGTTGAACGCATCGAGCGGGAAATGCTTGATCGAGCCGTCTTCCTTCGAGCGGCTGGCGGTCTTGATCGCATTGCCGGTGCCGGCGCAGTTGACCAGGATCCGCTCCTGGCCATGCGCGGCGCGCGCCTTGGCGAAACCGGCATCGACCGATTCATCCGACGTCACGTTCACTTCGCAGAACACGCCGCCAATCTCGCGCGCGACCGCTTCGCCCTTTTCGGCCTGAAGGTCGAAGATCGCGACCTTGACGCCCTTGGCCGCCAGCGCGCGCGCCGTCGCGGCACCAAGGCCGGACGCGCCGCCGGTGATGACCGCGGCGATATCGGAACCGAGTTTCATGCTGCTCCTCTCTGTGTTGTTCAGGTTTCTGGTGTTGAGCGCCCGGTGCCAGTCCGGGACAGGGGGATATCAGGCGGCCCCGGCGGCAGGATGACGCGCCGGGGCCGATCGACGGTCAGAGCCGTTCGATGATGGTGACGTTGGCGAGACCGCCGCCTTCGCACATGGTCTGCAGGCCATAACGGCCATTGTGGCGGCGCAGCGCGTGGACGAGCGTCGCCATCAGCTTCGCGCCCGATGCGCCGAGCGGATGGCCGAGCGAGATCGCCCCGCCATGCACGTTGAGCTTGGCCGGATCGCCGCCGACATGCTTCAGCCAGGCGAGCGGCACCGGCGCGAACGCCTCGTTCACTTCGTAAAGATCGATATCGTC
>DBAW01000169.1:0-5824 GCA_002291855.1 Sphingomonas sp. UBA1000 | reverse complement strand
CGAGCATGATCACCGGATCGCCGCCGGTGACGGTGACATTGTGGATGCGCGCGAGCGGCGTCAGGCCATGATCCTTGAGCGCCTGGGCGGACACGATCATCACCCCCGACGCGCCGTCGCAGATCTGCGAGGCGTTGGCGGCGGAGATCATCCCGCCTTCGGCGAGCAGCTTGACCGACTGGATGCCCTCGAACGTCGCATCATGGCGGATGCCCTCGTCGGTGCGGTGCAGTTCGGTGCCCTCGGGCGTTTCGATTTCGAGCGCGACGATTTCGTCGGCAAAGGCCCCGGCCGCAGTCGCCGCCGCCGCGCGGCGATGGCTTTCAAGCGCGAACTGGTCGAGCTGATCGCGGTTGAAGCCATGCTTGCGCGCCAGCATCTCGGCGCCCATGAACTGGCTGAACTGGATGTTCGGATAACGGGCTTCCTGACGCGGGCTCTTCGCCTTGCCCAGCCCGGCCTGCGCGAACAGCGCGCCGGTCGAGCCCATCGGCACGCGGGTCATCGATTCGACGCCGGCGGCGATCACCACGTCCTGCGTGCCCGACAGCACCGCCTGGGCGGCGAACTGGATCGACTGCTGCGACGATCCGCACTGGCGGTCGATGGTGACGGCGGGGATGCTTTCCGGCAGCTTCGACGCCAGCACCGCGCCACGCCCGACCTGGAAGCTCTGCTCGCCGCCCTGGCTGACACAGCCCATGATGACGTCGTCAATCGCCTTGGGGTCGATGCCGGTGCGGTCGACGAGGCTGTTGAGCACTTCGCCGGCCATGTCGGCCGGGTGCCAGCCGGCCAGCCGGCCGCCGCGTTTGCCGCCGGCGGTGCGCACGGCCTGAACGATATAGGCTTCTGCCATTGGGTCCTCTCCCGTTTTCGGTTTCGCCATCAACTCTTGCCGATCCGCTCGCGCCCGGCAAGAATAAAGTGACGTTTACGTGAGGGGAAAAGGTGACATGACGATGACTGTCAGCGCGGCACTCGCCGCGCGCCGCTCGGTGCGGGGATTTCTCGACCGCCCGGTCGATCCGGCGCTGATCCGCGATCTGGTCGAGCGCGCGGCGCGCGCGCCCTCGGGCGGCAATCTCCAGCCCTGGCATATCGATGTCGTTGGCGGGGCGGCGCTGGAAGGGTTCAAGCGCGACATGGCGGCGAGGATCATGGCCGGCCATGGCGAGACGCCGGCCTATGATATTTATCCCCCCGAGCTCGGCGAGCCGTATCGCAGCCGGCGCTTCGCGGTGGGCGAGGCGCTCTATGCGCGGCTCGGCATCCCGCGCGAGGACAAGGCGGCGCGGCGGATGTGGTTTGCGCGGAACTTCGCATTTTTCGGCGCGCCGGTGGCGCTGTTCTGCACGGTCGACCGGCAGATGGGGCCGCCGCAATGGAGCGACCTGGGCATGTATCTGCAAAGCCTGATGCTGCTGCTGGTCGAAGCCGGGCTGGCGAGCTGCCCGCAGGAATGCTGGGCGGTGTATCCCGACAGTGTCACGCGCTTCCTGGGCACGCCGCCGGAGCGAATGCTGTTTTGCGGGATGGCGATTGGTTACGAAGATCCGTCCGAGCCGGCCAACCAGCTGGAGACCGAACGCGCCGCAACGGCGGACTGGGCGCATTTCCGGTTTACCTGACCCGCAAGCGCGCGGGCGGCGGTCGGGCCGGACTGCCGCCCGCGTCCGGCGACGGCATAGGGCACGCCGATCCAACGTAGAAACCCTGTATCCCGCAACAATCGGCATTTTACCGCAAACTGACAGGAGCGCCGCGAGCGACGCGGTGGCGGCACAGCCTGCCACCCGGCTTTCCGCAATCGTGACGGGAGTTGATGATGCGATCGGTTCTGCTGGCAGGGGTTGCTGTTCTGGCCTTTGTGCCATCCGCCATGGCGCATGCCGCGTCCAAGAGCGAAGAGCCGGATGGCCCGCCGGCGGGCAAGCCGCCGGTCGAGGAGGTGTTTGCCACCGGGGTCGCCAAGGGACGCGACCGGCTCGACAGCGCCACCTCGACCAGCGCGCTGCGCGAGGCCGAGATTTTCAAAATGGCCCCCCGGTCGATCGGCGAGCTGCTGCGCGCGATCCCCGGCGTGATGTCCGAAGCCCCCAATGGCGAGAGCATCGCCAACATCTCGATCCGCGGCCTGCCGATGTCGTCATCGGGTGCCAAGTTCGTGCAGCTGCATGAAGACGGCCTGCCGGTAATGGAGTTTGGCGACATTGTCGGCGCAAGCGCCGATACCTTTCTGCGCGCCGATTTCTCGCTGGCGCAGGTCGAGGCGATCCGTGGCGGCTCGGCGTCGACCTTTGCGTCGAACTCGCCCGGCGGCATCATCAACTTCATCTCGAAGACCGGCGAACAGGAGGGCGGGTCCGTCGGCCTGACATCGGGGGTCGATTTCGACCAGTACCGGGTCGATTTCAACTATGGCGGACGGCTGACCCAAAGCCTGCGCTTCCACATTGGCGGGTTTTTCCGGCAGGGTGAGGGCCCCCGTCGCATCGGTTTTGACGGGCAGCGTGGCGGCCAGATCAAGGCCAATATCACCAAGGAGTTGCCGAACGGCTATATCCGCCTCTACGGCAAGATCCTCGAAGATCGCTCGCCCTTTTACGACGCGGTCCCGCTGCGCATCACCGGCACCAACGAGAATCCCGAGCTTGATGCCGTGGCCGGCTTCCGCCCGACCCGCGACACGATCTCGACCCGCGCATTGCAGTCGGCACGGGTGCTTGATGAAAACAATCAGCCGATCACGGTCGACATCCGCGACGGCCAGCGCGTCCGCGAACGGGCGATCGGGTTCGAGGGGCAGTTGGAACTTGCCGGCTGGACGGTCACCGAACGCTTCCGCGTCACCAGCCGCTCGGGCGGCCTGTTCGGTCCGTTCAGCAGCCAGTATCTCACGCCGGCGGCAGCGCTGACCCGTCTCGGGGCCGCGGGCGGCCGCTTCGCCTTTGCCAGCGGGCCGAACGCGGGGCAGGCGATCGCCGACCCGACGCTGCTCAACGGCAACGGCCTGATCGGGATCTACAATATCCGTCTGCGCCAGCAGGACGATCTGGGCACCATGACAAACGACGTGCGCGCCAGCCGCGTCTGGAACATCGGCGAGGATTCGCTGACCACCACGGTCGGCTTTTACAAGTCGCGACAGGCGATCGACGCATCGGTCTTCTATGGTGTGGCCGTCACCGATGTGCTCGGCCGGGGCGATGCCTCGCTGCTCAACGTGTTCAACGGCACCGGTGCCCCCGTCACCGAAAACGGCATTTTCGCGTTCAATGCCTTTCCGGGGCTGCAGCGGCGCACGGTGCGACTTGATTATGACGTCAACGCGCCCTTCGCCTCAGCCAATTACCGGTTCGGCCGCCTGTCGATCGGCGCGAGCATCCGCTACGACTTTGGCAGCGCCAACGGCCAGGTGTTCGGCATCGAGCTCGGCCAGGGCGGGGCCGGCCAGACCAGCCGCGACATGAATGGCGACGGTGTGATCTCGGCTCCGGAAACCCGCGTCGGGGTAACCCCGCTCGCCAATCCCGGGCTGGTCAATTACGATTACAGCTATCTGTCCTATTCGACGGGGGTGAACTTCCGCGTGTCGGATTCGTTCGCCGTGTTCGGGCGCTATAGCCGCGGCGCGCGCGCCAATGCCGACCGCATCACCTTCAGCGCGGTGATCAACAACGCGACCGGCGCGCTCGCAATCCCGCAGGCCGCTTACGATCCGGTCCGCCAGGCCGAATTGGGGGTGAAATTTCGCCGCGCCAACCTGACGCTCAACCTCACCGGTTTCCATGTCGAGGCGCAGGATTCGAACATCAACACCGTGAATGGCAGCATCATCGCGCGCGACTATCGGGCCAAGGGCCTCGAGTTCGAAGGCAGCTTCCGCCACGGCATCTTCAGCCTGACCGCAGGTGCGACCTATACCGATGCGACCATCGTGCGTGACCTGGTCAACGCGGCGATCAACGGCAACCGGCCGCGCCGGCAGCCGACCATCATGTTCCAGGCAACGCCGCAGATCAGCACCGATCTGTTCACGGTTGGCGCCGTCTTCATCGGCGTGACCGAGAGCTTCTCTCAGGACGTCAACATCCTGAAGCAGCCCGGCTACATGACCGCCAATGCGTTCGTGCAGGTTCGGCCGGTCGACCGGCTGCTGATTTCGCTCAATGCCACCAATCTTTTCGATGAAGTGGCGCTGACCGGGATCGAAGAAGACCGGATCCCGGCATCGGGAATCGTGCGCGGGCGGCTGTTCACCGGACGGGCCGTGTCGCTGACCGCGCGTCTCGATTTCTGAGGCTGAATATGTCCTGCGGGGGATGACGTCGCGGTCCACCGTGACGTGATGAGGCCAGTGGCGCGAGGGCGGTTTGCGGTCCGGGGGAAACGGATCGGAAACCGCCCTCGGCTTTTTGATCTGCCCCGTTCGCCGGATAGTCCCATCGGGTGGGACGCCCGGTGGGCTATAGTCATGCGGTGCGGATCGACCCGTGCAGGGCAATAGATTGGGAGAGACGGCATCTCGTCCGTCGAGCGTTTGCGATCCAGGCGGCGATGGCGCGGTCTGTTCCCTGTCTGCATTGCGGCTGAAGGATCACGGTCGATCTGATACGGACACGGATGGATGCTAGGGACGCGGCGGGCAGCACGCAGACGTGCGTCGCAGGCTGTCGGCTCTTCGGCCCGGCACGTCACATGCCGCAGAAGATCTGCGCGATGGCTGCGCTCGGACTTGCTTGACCACGGGCCAGTGCCGGTGTGCAAAAACGCAAAAAGCCGCCCGTTGGGGCGGCCTTGTCTGCGGACTTGGTTCAGCAAGTTTATTTGGTTGCGGGGGCAGGATTTGAACCTGCGACCTTCAGGTTATGAGCCTGACGAGCTACCGGGCTGCTCCACCCCGCGCCAGTATGGCGATCGGTGTGTACCGGTCGCGAAGATTGTGAATGGGTTTTATCCGAGCGCGCCGGCTTCAAAGCCTGGCGACGACCTACTCTTCCATCGCTTAAGCGATAGTACCATCGGCGCTGTCTGGTTTCACGGCCGAGTTCGGGATGGGATCGGGTGGGTCACAGACGCTATGGCCACCAAGCTATGGAGCCGGCGCGTTCGGAAAGCTTTTTGATCGGTGCCCGTGCAGGCATTCATATATCCGCCATCAGCGCTGTCGTTGATGGTGGGACTCTTCAAGCGCGAATAGAGCAATTAGTATCGGTTAGCTCCATGCGTTACCGCACTTCCACATCCGATCTATCAACGTGGTGGTCTTCCACGGCTCTATGAAGTCTTATCTTGAGGGAGGCTTCCCGCTTAGATGCTTTCAGCGGTTATCCCGTCCATGCATAGCTACCCTGCTGCGCCGTTGGCACGACGACAGGTCCACCAGAGGCATGTTCACCCCGGTCCTCTCGTACTAGGGGCAACTCCTCTCAAACTTCGACGCCCACGGCAGATAGGGACCAAACTGTCTCGCGACGTTCTGAACCCAGCTCACGTACCACTTTAATTGGCGAACAGCCAAACCCTTGGGACCTGCTCCAGCCCCAGGATGTGATGAGCCGACATCGAGGTGCCAAACAACCCCGTCGATATGAGCTCTTGGGGGTTATCAGCCTGTTATCCCCGGCGTACCTTTTATCCGTTGAGCGATGGCCCTTCCACGAGGGACCACCGGATCACTATGACCGACTTTCGTCTCTGCTCGACTTGTCAGTCTCGCAGTCAGGCTGGCTTATGCCATTGCACTCTAACAGACGGTTTCCAACCGTCCTGAGCCAACCTTCGCGCGCCTCCGTTACTCTTTGGGAGGCGACCGCCCCAG
>DBAW01000082.1 GCA_002291855.1 Sphingomonas sp. UBA1000 | reverse complement strand
ACTGCGACGTGCTGCAGGCCGATGGCGGCACGCGGACAGCGGCGATCACAGGCGCCTGGGTCGCGCTGGCGGCGGCGGTGCGCTATCTGCGCGAGGAGAAGGTGATCGAGGCCGACCCGCTGACCGGCCAGGTGGCGGCGATCTCGTGCGGCATCCATCAGAACGTGCCGGTGCTGGACCTCGACTATGCCGAGGACTCGGATGCCGAGGCCGACGCGAACTTCGTGATGTCGGGCGATGGCGGCATTGTCGAGGTGCAGGCCACCGGCGAAAAGCGTCCCTTCCGCCGCGCCGAACTCGAGGCGCTGATCGCGCTGGCGGAGAGCGGATGCGCTGCGCTGTTCGCAGCCCAGCGCGAGGCCCTGGCCCGCTAGCGCGTCTGGCTGGCCGCAGACCTGCCGGGGTCATTCACCCTCTCGACGGCGAATCCCCGCGCGCGCAGCAGATCGGGCAGGCTGTCGCGGCCGACCGTGTGGGCCACCCCGACCGCGACGAAGTCGGTGCCACTGCCGGCCAGCGCCTCGGCCAGCGCCGCGCCGATCATGCGATCATCGACCAGCGGGCCGTCGACACGGAAACGCGGCCGCATCGCATCGACCGCGCGGATCGCCGCCCAGCCGGTCGTCGCCACTGCCGCCACCCATCCTGGGGTCTGGACGACGGCCATCACGCCCGGAACCGCATCGGCGGCGGCAAGATCAACGCCGATCAGCGCCCCCCCGCCCAAAGGTGGCTGGCGCAGCGCGGCGAACACCATCCCCGGCAGCCGGACATCGGCGGCAAAGTTCGCCGAGCCGTCGAGCTTGGCCGGGCTGTCGAGCCGGGGCAGCGGCTGACCGGCCAGCCGGTTGTCGCTGGTCAGCCGCAGCACCGGCTGGGCTAGCGGCGGAAGCGCGGCGGCATCGGCGGCCAGCGCGCCGAAACGCAGCCGCCGGTCGCCCGCCACCACGAACCCGGCACGGGTATCGCACGCCTCCGCCTCAATCCCCCAGCGTGCGGCGGCGGCGGCGCACAATTGCGCACGCGCGGCCGCGGCGGCGAGCCGCATCGGCATCTCGAACATCCGCACGCTCGTCGATCCGGCGGTGACCATGATCGCCGCCCGGCGCGCAAAATCATCGGCCAGCGCGGCGGGCGCGCGCCCGACCTCGGCGGCAAGATCGGCGACAAAGCGCTGATTGGCGAACAGCGGATGGATCGGCGCGGGTTCGACCGCGATCGCCCGCCAGTCCGCGCCAAGCTCGTCCGCGACGATCTGCGCCAGCCCGGTCCACGCGCCCTGCCCGGTCTCCGCCTGCGGCATCGCCACGATCACCCGCCCGTCGTCGGCAATGCGGACATAGGCGTTGAACAGCAGCTCGCCCGGGCCGAGCGGAATGTTGAGCGGATAGTCGCGCGGCCATGCCGTCCAGCCAACCGCCAGCCCGACCCCCAGCCCGCCGGCGACCAGCAGCCGCCGCCGCGTCAGCCCGCCATGCCCGCCGATTGTGCCGAAGCCTGTGTCGATCCGCCGCATCGGCCGGCAGATAGCCAAGCCCGGCTGCCGGCGCCACTGCCAGATCGTCAATCGCCCGACTGGCGATGCACGGGCGGCGATGCCCGACTGGCGAGCGAAATCTTAACGCCCGATTCACCATAAGCGTTCGGCAGGGCGTTAACGCCCGCAGGATTATGCCAAAGGCATGTCGCCACGCCGGGTCTGCCTTGCCGCGCTGCTCGCACTGGTGTCGCCGCTGACCGCGGCGAACAATGACCGGCTGTCCAATCTCGACACCCGCCTGCTCGCCGCCCACAACCGTGAGCGCGCGGCCATCGGCGTGCCGCCGCTCGAATGGGACGAACAGCTGGCCGCCGATGCCGCCAACTGGGCCGAGGCGCTCGCTGCGACCAACAGCTTTGTCCATTCGCGCGCCGACCCCACCGATCCCGAGGTTCAGGGCGAAAATCTGTGGGCGGGCACGCGCGGAGCCTGGGCGCCCGAAGAGATGGTCGGGCTGTGGCTGGCGGAAAAGCGCGATTACCGCCCCGGCGTCTTCCCCGCCGTGTCGCGCAGCGGCGATCTCGACCGGGTCGGCCATTACACCCAGGTGATCTGGCGCGAGACGCGCAAGGTCGGCTGCGCCATTGCGCGCGGGGCGGACGAAGATTTCCTGGTCTGCCGCTACAGCCAGGGCGGCAATGTGATGGGCCAGCAGGTCGTCTGACCCGGCCCGCCGCTCCGGCACCCACGGACATACAAAAAACGGCCCGGGATAACCGGGCCGTTTTTTTTCAGGTTATTCGGTCAGGGACCGACCGGCCCCGGAAAGCCGGCGGTCAGGCCTGCGCTTCCTCACGGGCCTTGCGCTGCCGCCAGACGATCCGGGTCGCGCCGCCGACGACGCCGAAACCGATCATCATCTGCGCCCAGGTGGCAGGCTCGGGGATGGGCGGCGGCTGATCGACGCCCGGCGGGGGCGGCGGTCCGGGCGGCGGCGGGTTGGTCGGATCGCCGCCTTCAGGCGGCGGGCTGCCGGGGAACAGGCCCGGATTCGGGCCGCCCGGAAAAAAAGGGCGGTTGGGCAGCGCGAACGACACCTGATCCGGCCGCACCGGCGCGCTTGCCACCGGCGCGATCGGGTTGGAAAAGGGCGTGACCAGCGGGTTGCTGGTGATCACCACCGGATCCGGGCAGATGATTCCCGCGCCCACCGGCGTCACCGCCGCCTGTGCGGGCGTGCGCACCCGCGGCTTGGCCCGCGCGGTCCGGGTCGGCTGCGCCGGCGCGGTCGCGCGATGCACGGCCTGGCGCACCTTGGGCACCCCCATCGTCACGGCCGCAGTGCCGACCACCGGGCACACGCAGGCCGCTATCAGCTTTGCCGTGTTCGAGGCGATGATCTCTTTCAACATGTTCGACTCCCTGAACCCTGCTCTTACACAGGCAGGTAAATGTTTTAAGTGTCGTTTATGGTGAATGTCAGCGTTACTGACGGCTTAACCATGTTTGCGACCTGCCATAGCGGATTCCGCAGCCCGTGGCGATCTTTTTGCGGATCGACAAGATCATTTCCGATGTTTTCCCGCGACCGGCGATCCCCCGCCCGCATCGCCACGCACATGCCCTTGCCCCAGTCATTTGCGCGCTGCCGCCCTATTGGCTATAGCCGCCCCACACCGCCTCGGCAGCGCCCGCCCACCGGCGCGCCGGGGCGGCTTTATTTCCGCGCCCCGTGCGCGTCAAAGGAGCTTCTGCCCATGGCCCGGCGCCGCCAGATCTACGAAGGCAAGGCCAAGATCCTTTATGAAGGCCCCGAACCGGGCACGCTCATTCAGTATTTCAAGGATGACGCGACCGCGTTCAACGCCCAGAAAAAGGGCACGATCAGCGGCAAGGGCGTGCTCAACAACCGCATTTCCGAGCATGTCTTCACCCTGCTCGGCCAGATCGGCGTGCCGACCCATTTCATCCGGCGGCTCAACATGCGCGAACAGCTGATTCGCCAGGTCGAGATCATCCCGATCGAGGTCGTGCTGCGCAACGTTGCCGCCGGCACCCTGTCCAAGCGGCTGGGGATCGAGGAAGGCACGCAGCTGCCGCGCACGATCATCGAATATTATTACAAGGACGACGCGCTCGGCGATCCGCTGGTGTCGGAAGAACATATCGCCTGTTTCGGCTGGGCCAGCCAGGACGAGATGCACGACATCCAGGACATGGCGATCCGGGTGAATGATTTCCTGTCGGGCCTGTTCGCCGGCATCGGCATCCGTCTGGTCGATTTCAAGCTCGAGTTCGGGCGCATCTGGGACAATGACTATAGCCGGGTGATCCTGGCCGACGAGATCAGCCCCGATGGCTGCCGGTTGTGGGACGCGGAAACCGGCGAAAAGCTGGACAAGGACCGGTTCCGCCGCGATCTCGGCGGCGAGGTCGAGGCCTATCAGGAAGTGGCGCGGCGGCTGGGGCTGATGCCCGAGGGCGAAAATGCCGTGCTCGACCTCGAATCCCACCGCAAGCGGCGCGGCCGCTGAGCTTGCAGCCCCTGTTCCGGCCCGGCATAGGGCCGGGGCAGGACCGATTTTCCCAGACTTTCCAAGGCAAGGCGCGCAGTCATGAAAGCCCGTATCTTCGTCACGCTCAAGAACGGCGTTCTCGATCCCCAGGGCAAGGCGATCCATCATGCGCTGACCGGGCTGGGCTTTGCCGGCGTCGAGGATGTGCGCGCCGGCAAGCTGATCGAGCTTGATCTGGCCGAGGGCACGTCCGATCAGGACATCGAGGCGATGTGCCAGAAGCTGCTCGCCAACACGGTGATCGAGAATTACCGGATCGAGCGGCTGGGATGAGCGGGCCGGGCATGAACAGCGCCGTCATCGTCTTCCCCGGCTCCAATTGCGACCGCGATCTGGCGGTGGCGATCCGCGACGTCACCGGCAAGGCCCCGGCGATGGTCTGGCACCGCGACACCGAGCTGCCGGCCAATCTGGGGCTGATCGGCATTCCCGGCGGTTTTTCCTATGGCGACTATCTGCGCTGCGGGGCGATTTCGGCGCGCAGCCCGGTGATGCGCGCGGTTGCCGAGGCGGCGGCGCGCGGCGTGCCGGTGATCGGCATCTGCAACGGCTTTCAGGTGCTGACCGAGGCCGGGCTGCTGCCGGGCGCGCTGATGCGCAATGCCGGGCTGGACTTTGTCTGCCGCGACGTGGCGCTGACCGTCGGCGAGACCGCCTCGCCCTTCACCCGCGGCTACCGCGCCGGTGAGACGATCACCGTGCCGGTTGCCCATCATGACGGCAATTACAATGCCGATGCCGAGACGCTCGACCGGCTGGAGGGCGAAGGCCGGGTAGCGTTCCGCTATGCCGAGCCGGTCAATGGCTCGGCGCGCGGCATCGCCGGCATCGTCAGCGAGCGTGGCAATGTGCTGGGCATGATGCCCCATCCCGAACGGCGGATCGAGGCCGCGCATGGCGGCAGCGATGGCCGCCGGCTGTTCGAGGGGCTGCTGGAGACGGTGGGCGCCTGATGGCGCACGATCCGCTGGGCTGTGACGACTGCCCGGTGCGCGATGTCGCCGTCTGCGCCGGGCTTGGCGAGCGCGAGCGGCAGGATCTGGCCCGGCTCGGGCGGCGGCGGACGATCCGGCGCGGCGAGACGCTGTTTCTGGCGGGGGACGACAATATCGCCTGCGCGACCTTGGTGTCGGGCGCGCTGAAGCTCGCCCGCATCGACAGCGAAGGCGTCGAGCGCATCGTCGCCTTGGTCCACCCCGCCGATTTCATGGCGCGGATGTTTGCCACCGCCATCGACTGCACGGCAACCGCGCTGGCCGACAGCGAGGTCTGCCTGTTCCCCCGCGATGTCATCGCCCGCGAAATGCAGGGCCATGCCGCCTTTCTCGACCGGCTGCTGCGCGCGACCAGCGCCCAGCTCGACCGCGCCCGCGACCTGATCGACCTGATAGGGCGGCGCGATGCGCGTGCGCGGGTCGCGGGGCTGATCCTGATGTTCCTCGACGGCGACTGCACGCCGCCACGGGCCGGTGCCGCCCGCCGGATCGAGCTGCCGCTGACGCGCGGCGAAATGGCGGCGCTGCTGGGGCTGACCATCGAAACGGTGAGCCGTCAGCTCACCGCGCTCGAGGCGATGGGCGCGGTGCGCCGCGTCGGCCTGCGCGGGCTGGAGGTGCCGGACCCCGCCGCCTTGCGGACCGCGGCGACGGGCTAGAGCGGTTTCCGATCCGATTGCATCGGATCGGCCGCTCCGGCCCTTTGATTTGCCGCATTTTCC
>DBAW01000253.1:1926-3747 GCA_002291855.1 Sphingomonas sp. UBA1000 | reverse complement strand
GGCATCGGCGCGCAGCGCGGCGATCAGCAGCCCGCTCGACACGGTCAGCGGGTCGATCCCGGCATAAAGTTCGCCGTTCACGAAGAAATCCAGATCCTCGACCTGCCCCCGGCGCAGCATCTTGAGCAGCGCCCGGGTCGCGGCGCGGGCGGTGACGATATCCTCGCTGACCAGCCGGACGGCGTTGCGGCGCGCGCGCGGCATCGGCCGGGCGGCAAAGCGCCGCCACTGCGCATCGATGCGCGGCAGCGAGCTGTTGATCGCGCTGATCGCCCCCGCAGGTGCCAGCAGCCCGCCTTTGACCTTGTGGGCGAGCGCCAGTGCATCGGTATAGCCGTCGACCACCGCCTGAAGCTCGCCAATCGGCTCGATCCGGTCGTCGACCAGCGTGTAGAGCGTGTGCCGCGCAGTCAGCGTGCCGGCCGCCAGCGCCAGCGCGAGCAGCGCCTGAAGCGCGATCATCGCCGCCGTCAGCCGGGCGATTCGCCCGCGAATGGACCGGTCGCGGACAAGTCTGGTCAAGATTGCGTTCACCGCATTCATGCCCCGTCCCTGCCGCGCCAATGGCCAATAAAGCGTTATCCGGGCGTGACGATTTGATGAAAGGGGCGAACCCCGGCGGATGCGCGCATCGGCGGCCGCCGACGCGAGCGGCTTGCATCGCGGGGGGCGCTTTGCTAACCGCGCCGCGACCTCGCCGGGCGCGTCCGCGCGCACCCTTTGTCGCGGGGAAGCTATCCTGTCTTGGAGGACATTGAGCGCGTGGAGACATCCGGCGGCATTGGGGCCAGCCTCGCAGGGCGCTATGCGACGGCATTGTTCGAGCTTGCGCGCGAACAGGATCGCATCGGCCCGGTCGAAACCAGCCTGGCGACGCTCAGCGACGCGCTCGCCCAGTCGGCCGATCTGCGCGCGCTGACCACCAGCCCGGTGCTGTCGCGCGCCGACGCGCTGAAGGGCGTGGCGGCAATCGCCGCGCCGCTCGGCCTTGATCCGCTCGCGGCCCGCTTCCTCGGCGTCCTCGCGCAGAGTCGTCGGCTCGCCGAACTGCCGGCGGTGATCCGCGCGTTCGGCATCCTCGCCCGCCAGCATCGCGGCGAAACCAGCGCCGAGGTGGTCTCGGCCCATCCGCTCGACGACGCGCAGGTGGCAAGCCTCAAGGCCGAACTGGCCCGGCGGGTCGGCCGCGACGTCTCGGTCTCGCTCAAGGTCGATCCTGCCCTGCTCGGCGGTCTGGTCGTGCGCATCGGCAGCCAGATGATCGACAGCTCGATCCGCACCCGTCTCTCCTCCCTCGCGCACGCGATGAAAGGCTAATCATGGATATCCGCGCCGCAGAAATCTCGAAGGTCATCAAGGACCAGATCGCCAGCTTCGGCACCGAGGCCCAGGTTTCGGAAACCGGCCAGGTGCTGTCGGTCGGCGACGGCATCGCGCGCGTCTGGGGTCTGGACAATGTGCAGGCCGGCGAAATGGTCGAGTTCGCCAACGGCATCCAGGGCATGGCGCTCAACCTTGAAGCCGACAATGTCGGCGTCGTGATCTTCGGTTCCGACGCCGGCATCCGCGAAGGCGACACCGTCAAGCGCACCGGCACCATCGTCGACGTGCCGGTGGGCAAGGGCCTGCTCGGCCGCGTGGTCGACGGCCTTGGCAACCCGATCGACGGCAAGGGCCCGATCGAGTTCACTGAGCGCCGCCGCGCCGATGTGAAGGCGCCGGGCATCATCCCGCGCAAGTCGGTGCACGAGCCGGTGCAGACCGGCCTGAAGGCGATTGACGCGCTCGTCCCCGTCGGCCGCGGCCAGCGCGAGCTGATCA
>DBAW01000253.1:0-1579 GCA_002291855.1 Sphingomonas sp. UBA1000 | reverse complement strand
CGCGGCCAGCGCGAGCTGATCATCGGCGACCGCCAGACCGGCAAGACCGCCGTCGCGATCGACACCTTCATCAACCAGAAGACGGCGAACGCCGGCACCGACGAATCGAAGAAGCTGTATTGCATCTACGTCGCCGTCGGCCAGAAGCGCTCGACGGTCGCGCAGATCGTGCGGATGCTCGAAGAAAATGGCGCGATGGAATATTCGATCGTGGTCGCCGCGACCGCGTCGGACCCCGCCCCGCTCCAGTTCCTTGCGCCCTATACGGCGTGCGCGATGGGCGAATATTTCCGCGACAATGGCATGCACGCGCTGATCGTTTACGACGATCTGTCGAAGCAGGCGGTTGCCTATCGCCAGATGTCGCTGCTGCTGCGCCGTCCGCCGGGCCGCGAAGCCTATCCGGGCGACGTGTTCTACCTGCACAGCCGCCTGCTCGAGCGCGCCGCCAAGCTCAACGACGACAATGGCAATGGTTCGCTGACCGCGCTGCCGATCATCGAGACGCAGGCGGGCGACGTGTCGGCCTATATCCCGACCAACGTGATCTCGATCACCGACGGCCAGATCTTCCTTGAAACCGACCTGTTCTTCGCGGGCATCCGCCCGGCGATCAACGTCGGTCTGTCGGTCAGCCGCGTCGGCTCGTCCGCGCAGACCAAGGCGATGAAGAAGGTGTCCGGCTCGATCAAGCTGGAGCTGGCCCAGTATCGCGAAATGGCCGCCTTCGCCCAGTTCGGCTCCGACCTCGACGCCTCGACCCAGAAGCTGCTCAACCGCGGCGCGCGCCTGACCGAGCTGCTCAAGCAGCCGCAGTTCAGCCCGCTGCCGTTCGAAGAGCAGACCGTGTCGATCTTTGCCGGCACCAGCGGCTATCTCGACTCGATCCCGGTCGATGCGGTCACCCGCTATGAAGCCGCGATGCTGGCCGACATGCGCGCCAACCATGCCGGCATTCTGGCGGCGATCCGCGACAGCCGCGATCTGGGCGACGATGTGAAGACGAAGCTCAAGGCCGCGCTCGACCAGTTCGCGAAGACCTTTGCGTAAACTCTGAACGGGAGGGGCGTTCCCTCCCGTTTGCGGCAGGCGGCCGGGGCGACAGCGCACCCGGCCCGCCCGCCAGACCGGAAGCTTGACCAGATGGCCAGTCTCAAGGCGCTCAAAATCCGCATCGGCTCGGTGAAGTCGACGCAGAAGATCACCAAGGCGATGAAGACCGTCGCCGCCGCCAAGCTGAAGCGCGCACAGGACGCGGCCATGGCCGGCCGCCCCTATGCCGAGCGGCTGGGCGCGGTGATGGCCTCGCTTGCCGGGCGGGTGACGATCAGCGCCGCCACGCCGCGGCTGCTGGCGGGCACAGGCCGCGACGCCGTACACCTGATCGTCGTCGCAACGTCCGAGCGCGGGCTGGCCGGCGGCTTCAACACCAACATCGTCCGCCTCGCCCGCCGCAAGGCCGAAGAGCTGATCGCCGCCGGCAAGACGGTGCGGTTCTACATTGTCGGCCGCAAGGGCCGGGCGGCGATCCGCCGCTTCTTCCCGTCGATGATCCTGGCCGATCACGACATGAGCCATG
>DBAW01000249.1 GCA_002291855.1 Sphingomonas sp. UBA1000 | reverse complement strand
CGGCGACTTCGGCGGTCAGGCGCTCCTGCACCTGCAGCCGCCGGGCAAAGCCGTGCAGCACGCGGGCGAGCTTGGAGATGCCGACCACGCGGTGGCGCGGCAGATAGGCGATATGCGCCTTGCCGATGATCGGCGCCATATGATGTTCGCAGTGCGACTGGAACGGAATGTCCTTGAGCAGCACCAGCTCGTCATACCCGCCCACTTCCTCGAAGGTGCGGGTCAGGTGGACGGCGGGATCCTCGTCATAGCCCTGGCAATATTCCTTCCACGCGCGCGCCACGCGCAGCGGCGTGTCGCGCAGCCCCTCGCGCTCCGGGTCGTCGCCGGCCCATTCGATGAGGGTGCGGATCGCCTCGGCGACCTTGCGCGGCACCGGCAGCTTGCCCGGGGTTTCGATCAGGTCGTCCATCAGCAGCTCGTCTATCATAGGTTGTCATGTTGGGGGTGCGCGCCGCAAAAACAATGGCCCCGCCGGCAAATACCGGGCGGGGCCGAAACGAAATCTGCGGGCCGGGACATAATGGCCCGGCCGCACGGCAATCAGAAGGTGTAACGCGCCCGCACACCGTAGAAGCGCGGCAGGTTCGGATAGACGGCGAAGTTGCTGCTCTGCTCCGGGATCGGGAAGGCGGTCACGTTGAAATAGGTGTCGAACAGATTCTCGACATAGGCCTCGACCAGCAGCTTGCGCTCCATGAAGGTCAGGCCGACACGGGCGTTGACGATGGCGACGCCCGGGTTGCCGGTGAACGGCTCCGACCCGAGCACGTTGATCGTGCGCGTCTCGCCCGAATAGCGCATGTCGGTATAGACGCTCAGCCCCACCGAATCCGACAGCTGCGGCGTCCAGTTCATCGCCACCGTCACCACGTCGCGCGGGGTGTTGGTGGTCTGGGCGCGGTTGCCCGCCGCCAGTTCCGGGATCGCGTTCAGGCGATCGTCGATATACTGGGAGTCAGTGTAGGAATAGCCGAGGTTGAACGTCAGGTCGCGATACGGCCGGATGATCGATTCCAGCTCCACCCCGCGCGACCGCAGCTTGGCGACCGAGGTGACGCGGAAGTTGTTGCCGATGAAGGTCAGGTCCTGGAAGTTCCTGAAATCGGCCGTGAACACCGTCGCGTTGAAGGTGAAGGCGCTCGAGAAATTGGTCTTGAGGCCGATTTCGTAGGAGTCGACCGTCTCCGGCCGGAACGACAGATCCTCGATCTGCGCGCCATTGCCGCCGAGCAGCCGGGTGTCGAACGTGCCGCGATCAAGGTTGAACCCGCCCGATTTGAAGCCGCGGTCATAGCCGCCATAGAGCGTCACCGCGTCGCTGATCTCATAGGACAGCTTGGCCGTGCCGGTGAACTCCTCATCGGTGCGGCGGCCGTTGTAGATGCCGTTGAACTCCGAGTTCACGGTCGGG
Source organism: Sphingomonas sp. UBA1000 (assembly GCA_002291855.1). GTDB lineage: Bacteria > Pseudomonadota > Alphaproteobacteria > Sphingomonadales > Sphingomonadaceae > Sphingomonas_B. The sequence goes on along the minus strand of DBAW01000249.1, from coordinate 18,747 downwards.
TTGCAGGCAAGGTTGATGATCGCGCTGCCCAGCCCGCTCGGCAGGCCGGCAAGCCCGGCGCGCAGCAGCGTGGCATTGGGGTTCTGCAGGAAGCCGCACGCCGGCACCGTCGAGTTCAGATCGGCGCGGATCTTCTTCGTCTCGCGGTTGTAGCGCAGGCCGAGGGTCAGCTTCAGATCGTCGGTGATGCTGAGGATGTTGTGGGTGAACAGCGCGATCGCGTTGGTCTTGACCCGGTAGTTATCGGCCTGCTGGCCGCCGCCATTGGGCGTGCCGGGGAAAGGCGACAGGAAGGTGCCGAGCACCGCCGGGCCGGCGGCCGCCGCGGCCCCGGCCAGCGCCGGGTTCGACGCCAGCAGCACCTGGCCGACGAGCGGCGTGCCCGCGCGGGTGCCGAACACCTGGAAGCCGGTGGGCAGCGTCGCCGAGCGGGTGAGGTTGCTGATGAAGCCATCGACATACTGGCTCGATTCGGTGCCAAAGCGGACCGTGTCGCGCAGCGTCAACGTTTCATTGAGGTAGAAGCCGCCGACCAGCCAGTCGAGCTTGTCGTCAAACGCCTGGCCCTGCAGGCGCAGTTCCTGGGTGAAGTTCTTGAACCGGTTACGATAGCCCTCGCGATAGGCGCGGTCGACGCCCGAGAAATCCACGTCCTGGTTCCGGCGCACCTGCCAGTCGCGATAGGCGGTGATCGAGGTCAGGTTGAGCGAATCCGACAGCGTGTAATCCAGCTGCCCCGACACGCCCCATTCCTTGACCGCTTCCAGATAGTCGCGGTTGGGCGAGATCGCCATCCGCCGCTCGCTCGGGCGATAGGGGGTGACGATGCCGGTACGACCACCGGCGGCTGCGACCTGCTGGATCGCGGTGGCAGCGGCGAAGGCCGCGCCGAAAGCCGGGTTGCCCGGCCCGCCCAGCGCCACCGGCTGGCCCTGCAGGAACGAGTTGGTGTTGACCGCGCCGCAGCATTGTTCGTCGGTCTTGGCATAATCGGCGATCAGGCGGAAACGGACATCGTCATTTTCGAACAGCGCCTGGCCGCGCAGCAGATAGCGGTCGAGATTGTTGATCCGCCGGTCGCTGTTCACGTCGCGGATCGTGCCGTCGCGGACGTGATAGACGCCGTCGAGGCGCAGCGCGAGCGTGTCCGACACCGGGCCGGTGATGCCGCCGCGCAGCTCCAGCTCGTCATAATTGCCGTAGCTGACCTCGGCATAGCCGCCCAGGTTGAACGCCGGCCCGGCGGTGACGATGTTGAGCGCGCCGGCCGAGGTGTTGCGGCCGAACAGCGTGCCCTGCGGGCCGCGCAGCACCTCAACGCGGTCGAGCTGCGGCAGTTCGGCAAGCGCGATGCCCGAACGCGCGCGGAACACGCCGTCGATGAACACGCCGACCGCCGGCTCGAAACCCGGATTGTCGCCCGCCGTGCCGACGCCGCGGATGCGCAGCACGGTGCCGGTCGCCGCCGACTGGCCGGTGGTGGTCTGCAGCGACGGCGCGATCTGCTGGATGCCGCGCACATCGACGATGTTGCCGCGGGTGATCAACTCACCGCCCAGCACGCTGACGGCGATCGGCACGTCCTGCACCACCTGGGCGCGGCCGGCAGCCGTCACGATGATATCGGCAACATTCTCCTGTTCCTGCGTTTCCGTAGCGTTATCCTGCGGCGCGGCGGCCGACTGAGCAAGCACGGGCGATGTCGCAAACAGAGCAGCAACCGCAGACGACACAAGAAAACGCGCAGATTTCATTCTTCATCCTCCCCAGACTGGACGCGCCCTTTTGGCGGGCGCTGTGATTTATTGCATTTGGATCAGGTCATAACCTTGCTGTCAACGCACGCTGCGCTGGAATAATGTGTCGCAGCATCCTGCGTTAAAAATGTCACACAATGGCACGGCGGGTGAACATGCCCGCCCCCGGAACGCGCCTGCGACGACCGCGTTCCTGCGTGATGCAGGACAGTCTGGGCTGGGCCGCCCCCATTGCAACAACCATCGCCGCCGTGATGACGGCGGCCAGCCTGGGCCCGAGAGTGACGGGCTGGGGCTTTGCCGTCTTTGCCATCGGCTCGGTCGGCTGGACCGGCTATGGCCTGCTGACCGGGCAGATGAACCTCGTCTGGCAGAATCTGTTCCTGACCGCGGTCAATCTGTTCGGGGTCTGGCGCTGGCTGGGGCGGCGCACGCGGCTCGAACGCGGCGGCCGCAGCGCCTGGGCGGCCAGCCGCATCGACCCCGGCGAGGACCTGATGCCGGCATCCTGGCTGATCGAAACCCCGGTGCGCGACCGTGCTGGCGAGCCCGTCGGCCAGTGCATCGACGCAGTGATCGAATGCGGCAGCGGGCGGATCCGCTATGCGGTGCTCAGTTGCAGCGGGGTCAGCGGAACCGGAGAGACGCTGCACGCTGTGGACTGGCGCCATATCCGCATCGATGGCGGCAGGCTGCATCTGGCACCCGGCGTCGGCCGGATCGACGATCTGCCGGTCATCCCCACCGAAAGCTGGCCCGCCCGCGCCGCCGGCCCCGACGCGTCCCGGGCCTGACCATGGATCGGACCCAAAGCCGCGATCACACGTTCAGGACCGATGACCGAACAGGACCGACAGGCGGACAGGCTCGACGAACGCGCAGCGACAGTATCGCTTGCCGAAGGACAGCGGCTCGCCGCCCGCGCGGACCGGATACGCGGCGTCCAAAGGCAAAAGGGCGCAGCCAACGCCACGCCCCTCATCCTGCCGATTTTCCGGAACTAACGCATTTTCAAGCCGGGTTAAGTCGCCCGGCGGCTCGGACAATGCGGCAAATCAAAAGTCGAGAACGGCCGATCCGATGCAATCGGACCGGCCGTCCCGGCGTGCTGTCGCGACGACCGGTCAGAACCGGGCGCGCGCGCCCACGAAGAAGAAGCGGCCGATGCCGGAGACCGGATAGGCCGAGCTGGCCAGATAAGGTTCCTTGTCGGTCAGGTTGTTGACGCCGCCATACAGATTGATCTTGTCGGTCAGCTCGTAATTCACCGACAGGCCATGGATCCAGTAATCGGGCGCCAGACCGGCCGGGCCGAATTCGGTGTCGAGCCGTTCGATGTTGATTTCGCTCGCCACCGCCGTGCTCTGGATGAACTGGAGATTATAGCCGAGCGTCAGTCGCTTGTAGTTGAGGTTGATCGTGCCAACACCCGACCATTCCGGCACGCTCAGTTCGCCCAGCGCCGGGTTGACCAGCGTCCGGTCGAGCGGGTCGAAGAAGCGGTTGACCTTCTCCGTCCAGTTGCCGTTCAGGCCCAGGTTGAACTTCCAGTCATTGGCGATGCTGAACGCATAGTTGATCGAGAAATCGACACCCGATGTCTCGATGCGGCCAAAGTTCAGCTGGGTCTGGCGCAGGAAGCGGAAGCCGAACGTGGCCGGGCCGGCGGACGGCCCGTTGCGGTCGAACAGCGAGCAGAACTGGTTGGGGAAGGTCGCATTGTCATAGCAGGTGTTGACGATGTCCTGCGCGGTCACCGCCGCGATCGCATTGTCGATGCGGATCGAATAATAGTCGCCCGACAGCGTCAGCCCCGGCACGAAGCGCGGCTGGACGACCGCGCCGACCGTCCAGGTCGTCGCCTCTTCCTCGGTCAGGTCGGGATTGCCGCCGCTGGTGCCCGAAAAGCGGGCGCTCAACGGATCAGTATAGGTCGACAGGAACTGCGCGGCATTGGGAATGCCGAGTGCGGTGGCCGCCGTGATGCAGTTCTGCAGCCGGTTGGGCGTCGCCCCCTGATTGACCAGATCGCACGGATCGGCGGGGCGGAAGGTCGCCCCCTGGGCCGGGTTGAACAACTCGGCGATGTTGGGTGCCCGGATCGCAACAGCATAGGTGCCGCGGAACCGGATATCGGGCAGCGGCGCCCAGGTGCCGTTGACGTTCCAGGTGAACGCGCCGCCGACCGTGGAATAATCGGCATAGCGGCCCGCCGCGCCCAGCGACAGTTCGTGCAGGAACGGCTTGTCATTGACGATCGGTAGCGAGATTTCGCCGAACAGTTCGAACACGTCGAACGCCCCGCCGGCATTCTGGGTGCGGGTCGACGGATCGAAGATCAGCTGCTGGTTCGGGCTGATGTCACCGATAAAGGTGCCGGCCGGCCCGGCGGGCGAATCCGCCGGCAGCAGCCCAAGTTCGAGATCGGAGAAGCGCGAGCGCGACTTTTCGCGGCGGAACTCGGCCCCGGCGGCAAACTGCACCGCACCGCCCGGCAGGTTCAGGAACGCGCCGGTGTCGCCGGTCAGGCTGGCGGTGATCACCGTCTGTTCGATGCGGAACCGGTCGGTCGTCGGCGTGGTGATGAAATCGACCGCTTCCTGGCTGATCGACTGGGCACCGCGCAGGATGTTGGCCGGGCGGCACTGGCCGTCGCCGGGCCGGAAGGTGAAGAAACCGGGCGCGATGAACGGGAAGGTTTCCGACCCCGGATGCGGGACCGAACTGATGTCCGACCGGCAGATCGGCTGGCCATTGGGCCCGCGCACCACGTCGATCGCCGCGAACAGGCGATCATAACGCACCGAGTTGCTCTGGGTGACGCTGTTGTCGGTGCGGCCGTAATTGGCGACGAACTCATAGCGCAGATGATCGGTCATCTCGCCGCGCAGCCCGCCGACCAGCCGATAGGTCTGCCGCACCGCCCGCTGGGTGTTCGGTCCCAGATCGGTGAAATCGCGGCTGACGCGCAGACCGCCTGCATCATCCGCCTCGCCCTGCAGCGCCGCCGGCACGAACGGATTGTCCGGGAAGATCAGCAGCGAGTCGTAAAAGGTGTTGTAGCTGTTGCGCGACACGGCCACGTTGCGCGAGAATTTGGCGTCGATGAACAGCTCGGCCGCGTCAGAGAACTCGTAGTTGGTCCGCAGATTGGCATAAAAACGCTGCGATCCGGGGATCAGCGAGCTTTCATTGGTGCGTTCGACCGCACCGTCGCCGCCAAACTGGTTCTGGCTGGTCGAAATGATCCCGTCTTCGAAGATCTTCACCCCGCCATTGGGCGTGGTGACATAGCAGCCGCCGCCGCCAAAGCCGGTCCAGCCGACATAGCTTTCGTTACAGTCGGCAATGCCGTTATTGTTGAGATCGGTCTGGAAGCGCGCGAAATCGGCGCGGAACAGCAGCCCGGCATTGGAGCTGATCGCAAACACCGGCGCGCGGCCGATGACGAAGCTGGGCGATTCGGCGGCGCGTGCCATCAGCGCTGCCTCCGCCGCCGTGGGCGTGCGGCCGGGGAACAGCGTTGCAAACTGGGCCGTGGTCGGGATCGACGGGCCGAATGCGATCCGCGACGCGCGCGGCCCCGGCCCGCCGACCCGGAAATAAGACGCGAAATTAGGCATCGACGCTGCGTCGATATCGCCCTTCTGGAACCGCTTGAGCGGGTTTGAATAGACGGTCGAGTTGTTGCCCCGGCCGTTGTCGCGGGTGAAGCTGCGGTCGCCGAACAGGATTTCCCGCTCGTCGGTATAGCCGAGCGACAGGGTGATGTTGCCGCGCCCATCGGCAAAGTTGCGCCCGTAAGTGCCCTCGATCCGGTAGGATTCGCCGTCGCCGCGCGACGAGATGCCCGCCTGGGCGTCGAGCGCGATGCCCTGGAAATCCTTTTTGAGGATGTAGTTGACGACGCCGGTCACGGCGTCCGCGCCATAAACGGCAGAAGCGCCGCCGGTCAGCACGTCGATCCGCTCGATCAGCGCATTGGGGATGGTCGACACATCGACGGTCTGTGCGCCGGCGACGCCCGAGACATGGCGATAGCCGTCGACCACGACGAGCGTGCGATTGCTGCCGAGCTGGCGCAGGTTGAGCGTCGCCTGACCGACGCCGCCACCGCCGCGCTCGATCGAATCGGCGACCGTGCCCGAGGCGAGCAGCGCCGGGATCTGGCGCAGCGTTGCGGTGACATCGTTGTTGCCCGCCGCACGCAGCGCGTCTGCCGACAGGGAACTGATCGGCAGCGGCGCGGTGGCATTGGGATCGCGCTGGATGCGGCTGCCGGTGACGGTGATCACCTCGCGCTCATCGCTGGCAACGGTATCAGCGCTCTGCGCCGGTGCCGGCGGCACGGCCTGTGCCTGCGCAGCCCCCACGAGCGCGCCGATCATCGACGCGCCGGCCAGCAGCCGCAGCCTGAGTGAAATCGTCATTTTGAGCCCCCCGGCAGAATGGTGTTGCAGGGGGAGAGGCTATTGCACTGATTGGCGATGGCAATGCATTAACATGCTGCATCCGCGAAAACATGCCGAAAAATCGACCACTGTGGCAGTTTTGCGACAGTCAGGGAGCCAGCACCGGCGACGCCTCGGCGCCACCCCGGCGAACAAAATACGCCGCCCGACCTCATGTCGGATTTTTGTTATGGCGGCATCCTCCTCTAGTATTTAGTATTTCATTATCATATTTGTTTTGTTTTTGTTTCTTTGAAACCTGCATCTCGTTTTTGACGATTTTACACCGGAAATTTTTTCAATTTCCCTTGAATGTAATATTTCAACATATTTGAATATTAGGGTGAAAGACCTGCCTTTGGCGCGATTCATCCCGAAATTCGCAGGTGCATTGCTGCGGTACGCCACCAGCCGCGACGGAAATCGAGCCGGATCACGCGACCAGCCTGACGCTGCGCCGTCCCAAATCGGCACAGATGGCAAACGGATCGTTAACGACCCTTTCGGCTGGCCATGTTACAGAGTAACGTCCGCACCGCTCACCAAGGGACGGCAGCGCTGTCATGCCGTGTCTGCCAGCAAGGGATGTGATATGATCCGCCAAGCCGTTATCTCCGCTGCCGTCGCCGCCGCTGCCCTGACCGCCGCACCGGCGTCGGCCGCGACCCTGGACGGCGCGTCGTCCACCTCGGCGCTGGCGCTGAGCGCGGGCGGCGTGCGTTACCGCGCCTTCGCCACCAGCGCCGCGCAGGAAGAAGTCTATCTCGGGCGGAGCGATCTGGGCGTCGGCGCCAACCGCGTCGCGCAGAACCTGACCTGGGGCACGCGCAACGATTTCAGCTTCAGCTACGATGCCGCGACCGACACGTTGAGCAGCGCCATCAACGGCGCACCGGCGCTCCAGTTCGCCAATTTCACCGGTGGGCTGTCGTCGGCGTTCAGCGGTGTCGCGCTCGATCTGCTGCAGATCCAGATCCGCGACGGCGCGATCGGTGCGGGCGACATCAGCCTGTCGGACCTGATGCTGAACGGCGTTCAGCTCACCCCGAACACCGTCTCCGCCCCTGAAAGCCAGATCAATTATTGGCGCATCGGCGGCGATTTCCGGCAGAGCTTCACGCTGACCGGATCGCTCAACCTCGCCGGCGCTTTCGGGACCTCGACCGAGCTGAACCGGGTGGAGTTTCTTGTCGGCAACGCGGTTCCCGAACCCTCGACCTGGGCAATGATGATCGGCGGCTTCGGCATCGCTGGCGCGGCCATGCGCCGCCGTGCACGGGTGAAGGTCGCTTTTGGCTGATCGGGCACCGGCCGGATCGATGCAAAGCCCGGGCCTCGCGGTCCGGGCTTTGTCGTATGTGGCCCACACCGGCATCGACCGCCCCGACCCCCCGTCCACCGGTTCACACGCTCTTTGTCCGGGCGCACAATGGGCTGGTCAGGGCGGATGCGAGTCCGCCGACAGCCACAGCGTATGCGCGTCGATCCGCAACCTCGTGATCGTCTCGAGCGCGGCCGTGCGGGCGCGAACCTCCTCCAATGCCGCGTCGCGCGCGAGACGTTCGGTCAGCAGCCGGTCCGCCAGGTCGACGCCGCCAAGCCTGTATCCGGTCCGCTGCCGTTCGGCCGCCGCGTTCGACGCCTCGACCGCCCTGCGCGCGTCCTGCCAGGCATCCAGATAGCCCGTGGCAAGCGCCGCCTCCTCGGCCGCCATCGCGCCGATCGACGCGCGCATGGCGGCAAGGTCGGCCGCTGCGGCAACGCTCGCCGCCCGCGCCTTGTCGACGGCGGCCGCACGCGACCGGCCACCCAGCGGGACCGAGAAGATCAGCCCGATCCCCTTCTCATTCCCGCCCTGTTCGGAAAATGCCCGCACGCCGATGCTGGGATCGGCGATGCGGTCGCGCACCGCGCGCGCCTTCAACGCCTCGGCGCGATCAAGGTCCGCCGCCGTCGCGCCGATCTCATGACTGCGCGCGACCACCAGCGCGGCCAGCACCTCGCTGCCCTCGGCCGGCATGACAGGTTCCGGCAATGACGGCGCAGAGGCGGGCAACGGCAAATCGGGAAAGCTCGCCGCAAGAGCCGCACGCGCCGCTGTCGCCCGGGCCGCCGCCTGCGCTGCGCCCGCGCGCGCAGCGGCTTCGGCGGCCAGCGCCTGGTCAAGCTCCAGCGCGCTGGCATCCCTGAGCGCCAGCCGCATGCGCGTGGCCGCGACCGCATCGGCCATGATCGCCGCCACATCCGTCAGCGTGCGCGCCTCGGCCGCGGCACCAAGCCAGGCCCACCATTGCCGCGACAGCAGCAATGCCGCCTGATGGCGGGCATCCTCGGCCCGGTTTTCGGCTGCCCGGACGCCGGATTGCCCGGCCCGCCGGTCGAGCGCCGCCTTGCCCGGCAGACGGATCGGCCGGGTGAACTGCAGATCATATTCCGGAACCATGCCCGTGCCCCGCACGTCCCGGCGCTGAACAATCCCCTGCACCACCACCTCGTGCGGCCCGGCGGACAGCGCCTGGGCATCGGCCCGCGCTTCCCCGACCCGCGCTTCGGCCGCCGCCACCAGCGGATGACCATCGAGCGCGCGTGCGACCGCCGCCTCGGGGGGCAGGCCCTCTCCGCCACCAATCGGCATGGGCGGAACCGCCGCCGACAGGAGGAGCGCAATCGCAACCGGCATCATCCGACCCTCGCCTCCCCGAAGCGCATGTAAAGCAGCGGCAGCAGCACCAGTGTCAGCGCCGTGGCGCTCACCAGCCCGCCAATGACCACGATGGCGAGCGGCTTCTGGATTTCAGAACCGGGACCGGTCGCGAACAGCAGCGGCACCAGCCCGAAGGCCGCGATGCTCGCCGTCATCAGCACCGGCCGCAGGCGACGGCGCGCGCCCTGTTCCACCGCCTGTGCGAGCGGCAGGCCGGCAGCGCGCAGCTGGCGGATATAGCTGACCATCACCAGCCCGTTCAGCACCGCGATCCCGAGCAGGGCGATGAAGCCGACCGATGCCGGCACCGAAAGATATTCCCCCGTCACCCACAGCGCGAGCACGCCGCCGACCATGGCAAAGGGGATCATCAGCAGAATGAGGATCGCCGGCCTGAGCGCGCGGAAGGTCAGCACAAGCAATGCAAAGATCATCGCAAGCGCGATCGGCAGCACGATCGACAGGTGCCGGGCGGCCCGCTGCTGGTTCTCGAACTGTCCCCCCCAGACGATCCGGTAGCCCGGCGGCAGCGGCACCTCGGCCGCGATGCGCGCCTGCGCATCGGCGACATAGCCGACAATATCGCGGCCTGCGACAAAGGCCTGGACGAGCGCGAAACGCGAGCCATTCTCATGCTCGAGCTTGACCGGTCCCGCCACGCGCCTGGGGGCGGCGACGTCACCCGCCCGCACCGTCTGGCCGGCAGTGCCGACCAGCGGCGTGTCGGCAAGCGCGGCGATCGCCGCGTCCGACTGGCCGCCGCCGGTGTTGATCATGATCGGCACCCGCCGCAGCCCCTGGGTGACGCTGCCGGCGGGCAGCCCCTCCAGCTGCGCGCGCAGGCCGTCCTGCACGGCATTGACGGTCAGGCCGGCGCGGCCGCTGCCTTCGCGGTCGACCGTCAGTTGCAGATAATCGACCGTGTCATCCGCCACGGTGATCACCTCGGTCGCGCCGGGCGTCGCGCGCAGCCGCGCGGCAACCGCCCCTGCCAGCCGACCCAGTTCATTCAGGTCGGGCCCGAAGATCTTGACCGCCAGATCGCCGCGGCTGCCGGTCAGCATTTCCGCCACGCGCATCTCGATCGGCTGGGTATAGCTGGGCTCGATCCCCGGATGGGCCGAAAGGGCGTCCCTGATCCTCGCCGTCAGCGCCGCCTTGTCGGCCACCGTCCATTCCTCCCGCGGTTTCAGCGACAGGAACATGTCGGTCTCGTTCAGCCCCATCGGATCAAGCCCCAGCTCGTCCGTGCCGAGCCGGGCGATGGCATCCCGCACCTCGGGCACCTGCGCGATCACCGATCGCTGCACCGCAAGGTCGCCCGCGATGCTATGGTCAAGCCCGATCGACGGCTGCTTTGCCAGCTGGACCAGCACCGCCCCTTCATCAAGGGTGGGGAGGAAGATCTTGCCCACGCGCGTATAGGCGACCCCCGCCAGCAGCAGCGCGGCCACCGCAATGCCCGCCACCATGCGCTGATGGGTGCGCGCGCGATCGAGCACGCGCGCGTAGGCGGGATTGAGCCGCCGCATCAGCCATGGTTCCTCCCCCGCACCATGCCCCTTGAGGACAAGATCCGACAGCACCGGGACCAGCGTCAGGGCAAGCAGCAGCGATGCGGCGAGCGCCAGCACGATGGTCACCGCGACCGGCGCAAACAGCTTGCCCTCAAGCCCCTCGAGCGACAGCAGCGGCAGGAAGACGAGAATGATGATCAGAATGCCCGAGGCGACCGGCTGAATGACTTCGCCGGTGGCAAGCGCCACCCTCACCGCGCGCGACCGGTCGTCGGTCCGCGACAGCTGCTCGACGACATTCTCCACCACCACGACCGCACCGTCGACGAGCAGGCCGATCGCAATCGCAAGCCCGCCAAGGCTCATCAGATTGGCCGACAGGCCGAAGCCGCGCATCAGGATGAACGTCATCAGCGCCGCCATCGGCAGCGCGGCGGTGACGACCAGCGCGGCGCGCCAGTCGCCAAGGAACAGCAGCAGCAACACGACGACCAGTATGGCAGCCTCGATCAGCGCCTTTTCCACCGTGCCCACCGCATGGTCGATCAGTTCGGACCGGTCGTAGAAGACATGAACCTTCATGCCCGCCGGCAGGCTGGGACCAAGCTCGGCCAGCCGCGCCTTGATCGCCGTCACCACCTGCGCCGCATTGGCCCCCCTGAGGCCGATCACCACCGCCTGCACCGTCTCGCCCCGGCCACCGGCCGTCACCGCGCCATAGCGGGCAAGGCTGCCGGTGCGCAGGGTCGCCACATCGCGCACCCGGACCGGCCCCGTCGGAGCGTTGCGGACGACGATGGCACCAAGGTCCTCAAGCGAGGCGACCGCGCCCACGCTGCGCACGATCAGCGTCGATTCGCCGGCGGCCGCCCGGCCCGCTCCATCATTGCGGTTGCCGGCCTGGACGGCCGCATGCAGGCTCTCCAGCCCGATCCCGGCCGCGGCGAGCGCCGCCATGTCGGGGACGATCTCGAAGGTTTCCACCCGCCCGCCCAGCACATTGACATCGGCAACCCCGGGCACGGTCCGCAGCGCCGGGCGGACGATATAGTCGAGGACGCGGCGACGCTCGGCGAGGTCCTGCGGCCCTTCCAGCGTGAACATGAAAATGTCCGACAGCGGCGTGGAGATCGGCGCGAGGCCGCCGGTCACGCCAGGCGGCAAATCCCCCGCGACCGACGCGAACCGTTCCGCCACCTGAGCGCGGGCCCAGTAGATGTCAGCCGCATCGGAAAAGCTGATCGTGATGTCGGCAATCGCGTATTTGGCGACGGAGCGCAGCATCTGCTGGTCCGGCATCCCCAGCATCTGCTGTTCGATGGGCGTGATCACACGCGCCTCGACCTCCTCCGGCGTCATTCCGGGTGCCTTGAGGATCAGTTTCACCTGGGTCGGTGCGATTTCCGGAAAGGCATCGATCGGCAGGGTGATGAACGACCAGATACCGGCCACGATCACGCACAGCGCGGCCGCCGCGGCCAGCCAGCGCCGCGCCAGTGCGCCGTTCACGAGATTCTGCAGCATCAGCGCAGCACCAGTGCGCGCAGCTCGGGCAGATTGCTGGTCGCGACCGTTTCGCCGGGCTTGAGCCCTGCCGTGATCACGGCGGTGTCGCCATCGCCCATGCGGGTCACCGCACGCGGCCGGAAGCCATTGCCCTGCCTGACGAACACGATGTCGCGGCCCGCGTCGTTCATCACCGCCGCCGCCGGCACGCTGACGGCCCCCGCCGGGGCGGGCGCGCGCAGCGACAGCTGGACCAGCCGGCCGCTGACCAGCGGTGGCCCGTCGTCGAAGATCCGTGCCCGCGCTGCAAACGCCCGGGTCGCGGGGTCGAGCGACGTCGCCAATGTCTCAAGCCGGCCCGACTGCCCCTCCGCCGTCACCACGGCAACGCCCGGCCGCAGCTTGCCCGCCAGCCGCTCCGGCACCTGCACTGCCAGCCAGCGGCTGCCTTCGGCTTCGATGACGATCGGGGCGGCCATGCCGTCGACGGCAGCGCCGGCATCCATCGCCATTGTGGCGACCCGGCCGGAAATCGGCGCGGTCAGGCGCACACGGCCGTCCCGGCCGGCACCGGTCTGCGCAAGGATGGCGCGCGCGCTGCCGACGGCGATGGCCGCCTGCCGGCTGACCGACTGCGCGCCGTCGGCCCGGGCGGCGGCCACGACACCTGCACGCGCCAGTTGGGCCATCCGCGCCGCCTCTGCCGCCGCCAGCCCCTGCCGGGCTTCGGCCTGGGCAAGGTCGGACGCCAGCACCATCGCGTCCCGGCTAACGAGCACCGCCAGCAGCTGGCCCTTGCGCACCATCTGCCCCGGCTGCACGTGCACCGAGCGGACCAGCCCCGGCAGCGGCGTCACCACCGCGACCCGCGCGCCGGGCGGCTGCACGACGGTGGCCGGCAGCGTGGCAAGCGTCACGTCGCGGGCCGCCGCCGAAACGGCGGTGCGGGGCGACACGGGAACCGGCCTCGCCGCGTCCCGGTCGGGCGCCTTGTCGGCACAGCTTGAAAGGGCAACGCAGATGGCGATCCAGGCGACACGCTTCGGCATGGCGCATGCCTGCCACCCCGAGCTTGCACGAAGCTGACAATCTGTCAGCCTTGTGCAAGGTTGTGCAGCTATCCGCCGGGCGGGTTCCCCGGTCGGCAAAGGACAGGCTGATGCGGCTCTTGCTGGTTGAAGACGATGCCGGGCTGGCGGACCGCCTGATCAGGCGGCTGGCCGGGGCCGGCTTTGCCGTCGATCGCGCAGCCGACAGCCAGAGCGCGCTCGACTGGCCCGATCTCGACACCCACAGCGCCGTGATCCTCGACCTCGGCCTGCCGGGCGTGGGCGGGCTGGGCGTGCTGCGCGCATGGCGCGGCCGGGGATGCCGGGTGCCGGTCATCGTCCTGACCGCACGGGGCGACTGGCGCGAAAAGGTCGAGGTGCTGAACGCCGGCGCGGACGATTTCGTCGTCAAGCCGATCCATTCCGAAGAGCTGATCGCCCGGCTGCACGCCCATATCCGGCGCAGCGAGGATCAGGGCGCGCCGGTGCTGGCCGCAGCCGGGCTGACGCTGAACCCCACAGCCCGACTGGTCATGCGCGAGGGCGAGGCACTGGAGCTGTCGCGGCAGGAATATCGCCTGCTCGAAGTCTTTATGCGCCGCCCCGGCCACATCCTGTCCCAGGCCGATCTGCTGGAACGGCTCTACCCGCTTGCGGCCGAGCGCGACTGGAACACGCTGGAGGTGCAGGTCAGCAGGTTGCGCCGCAAGCTGGGCCGCAACGCGATCACCACGGTGCGCGGCCTGGGCTACCGGCTCGAGAAATGAGGCGCGGTCCGATCAGCCTCAGGACCCGCTTCACAGTGTCCATGCTGGCATGGGTGCTGATGGGGCTGGTTGTCCTCGGCATATCCGCGACGCTGCTGTTCCGCCGGCATGTCGAAGGCGTCTATCATCTGGAATTGCAGGAGCATCTGGTGGAGCTGGTCGGCCTCACCACCTATGACCGGGCGGGGAACCCCGCCCTGTCGCGGCCGCTGTCCGACCCGCGCTACGGCGTGCCGGGGTCAGGCTTTTACTGGCAGATCAGCCGGGACAATGGGGGAACGCTGGCGTCCCCGTCGCTCGTCGCCGGGCGGTTCGATGACCGGCTGGCCCACACCCGGGCGATCGTCCATGTCGAAGGGGCCGGCCCGACCGGGCGGGCCATGGTCTATGGCGTGGTCAAACCCCATCCTCTGCGCCGGGAAACGGTCCATTTCATCATCGCCACCGATGTTCGCCACCTCGACCGGATCGTCAGCGATTTTCAGCGCGACCTTGTCGCGTGGCTCGCCGCATCCGGCGTCCTGCTGATCGCCGGTGCGCTGCTGGCGCTGGGATTTGCGACCCGGCCGTTCAACGGGCTGAGCACGCGCATCGCCAGGGTCCGGGCCGGCGAGGAGGGGCGGATGGGGGTGGACTGGCCGGCCGAAATCGCCCCGCTTGCCGCCGACCTCGATCGCCTGATCGAAAGCCGGGAAGCGATGGTCGCCAGCGCCCGGATCGAGGCCGGCAATCTGGCCCATGGGCTGCGAACCTCGCTTGCGGTGCTGACGGACGAGGCCGAAAGCCTGGCCGGCACCCGGGCGGGGCAGACCCTGCTGTCCGAATGCCGGGCGATGACCCGCAAACTCGACTGGCACCTCGCCCGCGCACGGACTGCGGCCGGCAGGGGGGCGGTCATCCACACCGACCTCCTGGACGCGCTGGCTCCGCTGCTGGCGGCGATGGAGCGCCTGCACGCGACCCGCGGCATCCGTTTCGCGGCCGGGGGACCGGAGGCCCGCATCGCCATCGATCCAGAAGCCCTGGCCGAGATCCTGGCAAACCTGCTCGACAATGCCGGCAAATGGGCGACCAGCCGGGTCGATGTGCGGTGGACGCGGGCCGGAGAGCATCTGGACATCACCGTCATCGACGATGGTCCCGGCATTCCGGCGGACACGGCCGAGGCGATATGGGAACCCGGCGTTCGGCTGGACGAGCAGGTGCCCGGGCACGGCCTGGGCCTTGCCATTGCCCGCGACCTGACCATCGCCGCCGGAGGCCGGCTCCAGCTGGGATCAAGACCCGATGGTCAGGCCGGCACCATGGCCGTCCTGACGCTTCAGGCCATCTGACGCCCCCGCCCCTCGCCTATCCGGGCGATCCCGGCGTCGAAACGAGCCGTTCAGAACGGCACGTCATCGTCCAGATCGGCATCAAACGGCCCCGCCGGGCCGCGCCCGCCGCCCTGGCCCCCGCCAAAGCCGCCGCCGACCGAACCGCGCCCGCCGCCAAAGCCGCGATCTTCGTCGCCCCAGCCGCCGCCGCCCGGGGCACCGCCGCCACCGCTGCCGCCGCCGTCACGGCCGCCGAGCAGCACGAGTTCGCCCCGGAAACGCTGCAACACCACCTCGGTCGTGTACCGGTCCTGACCCGACTGGTCCTGCCATTTGCGGGTCTGGAGCTGGCCCTCCAGATAGACGCTCGATCCCTTGCGCAGATACTGCTTGGCGACGCGGCCGAGATTTTCGTTGAAGATCACCACCCGGTGCCATTCGGTCTTGTCGCGGCGCTCGCCCGACATCTTGTCGGTCCAGCTTTCCGACGTGGCGACCGACAGCTGCACCACCTCGCCGCCATTGCCCATCGTCCGCGCTTCCGGGTCGGCGCCCAGATTGCCGACGAGGATCACCTTGTTCACGCTGCCTGCCACGAAAATCGCTCCTGCCTTCGGATTTGCCCCCTTCTATCCCGTCGGGCCGACGAGTCGATATGGCCGGGGCGGGGAAGCTGGGGAAAACTCAGGACCGCCGGGTGATCCCGCCTGCCGCGACAGGCTAAAGGCCGAGCGCGGTCGCCGTCCAGAAGGTCGCCCCCGCCGCCAGATAGGCGAGGCCGAACAGATAGGCGACCATGAACGCCGGCCAGCGCCAGCTGTTGGTCTCGCGCCGCGTGACCGCGATGGTCGAGATGCACTGGGGCGCGAACACGAACCACGCCAGAAAGGCGAGCGCGGTCGGCAGCGGCCAGGCATCGCCCAGCCGCGCTTCCAGCGCCTGTGCCGCCTGTTCCTCGTCGGTCGCGTCGATCGCATAGACGGTGGCGATGGCCGACACCGCCACCTCGCGCGCCGCCATGGCCGGGATCAGCGCCAGCGAGATCTGGTGGTTGAATCCGATCGGCGCGACCACCGCCTCGACCCCGCGCGCCAGCCGCCCGGCGACCGAATATTCGCTCTGCCGCACGCCCTCGGGTGCCTGCGGATAGGAGGCGAGCAGCCAGAGCAGCACGGTCGAGGCGAGGATGATCGTGCCCGCGCGCTTCAGGAAGATGACGGTGCGCTGCCAAAGCCCGATGGCGATATCGGCCGGGCGCGGCATCTGATAGCGCGGCATTTCCATCAGAAAGCCGCTGCCGCGCCCGCGCGTCACCGTGCGGCGCAGCACCAGCGCGGCGAGCATCGCCCCCAAAATGCCGGCGACATACAGGCCGAACAGCACCAGCCCCTGCAACCCGATCCCCGGCCCGATGCTGCGCGCGGGAATGAAGGCGGCGATGATCAGCGTATAGACGGGCAGGCGCGCCGAACAGGTCATCAGCGGCGCGATCAGGATCGTCGTCAGCCGGTCGCGCGGATCGTCGATGGTGCGCGTCGCCATGATCCCCGGCACCGCACAGGCAAAGGATGACAGCAGCGGGATGAAGGCACGACCCGACAGGCCGACCCGCGCCATCAGCCGGTCCATCAGAAAGGCGGCGCGGACCATATAGCCGCTCGCCTCCAGCACCAGAATGAAGGCGAACAGGATCAGGATCTGCGGCAGGAACACCACGACCGCGCCGACCCCGGCGAGCACGCCCTCGACCAATAGCGAGCGGACAAAGCCCGGCGGCAGCAGCGCCCCCGCCCGCTCGGCCAGCAGCGCAAAGCCCTGCTCAATCCAGCCGACCGGTGCCTCCGACCAGGAAAACACCGCCTGAAACATCACGAACAGGATCGCGGCCAGCAGCAGCGGCCCGGCCACCGGATGCAGCGCGACACTGTCCAGCCCGCGGCTGACGCGGCGCGCCGGGGCCTCGTCGATCACCGCCCGCGCGGCGAGCGCGCGCGCCTGTTTCTGCAGCTCGGCAAGCGGCGGCACCACCGGCTCCGCACCCTGCCGCTCAGCCGCTGCCGGCGCGCCCAGCCGTTCGGCCAGCGCGGCCTTGAGCGCATCGAGGCCGCGCCGCCGCACCGCGACCGTCGGGATCACCGGCACGCCCAGCGCGTCGGCAAGCACCGCCGGATCGATCCGCAGCCCGTCGCGTTCGGCCAGATCGACCATGTTGAGCGCAACGACCATCGGCAGGCCAAGCGCTGAAAGCTGGAGCACGAAGCGCAGATGATTGTCGAGATTGCCGGCATCGACGACGACGATGAGTGCCGTCGGTCGCCGCTCGCCGGTCTGGCGGCCGAGCACCACATCGCGCGTCACCGCTTCATCGGGGCTGACCGGATCGAGGCTATAGGCCCCGGGCAGATCGACCAGCTCGACCGGCCGGCCATCGGCCAGCGCCATGCGGCCCGAATGCCGCTCGACAGTGACGCCGGGATAATTGCCGACCTTCTGGCGCGCACCGGTCAGCGCGTTGAACAGCGAGCTTTTGCCGGCATTGGGATTGCCGACCAGCGCGACGAGCGGGGCGGCGTTCATCCGACGAGATCGACCGCGACCGCGCCGGCCAGCGCCCGGCGCATCGCCACCGTCATCCGCCCGACGCGAAAGGCGATGGGATCGCCGCCGAACCAGCCCGCGCGGTGCAGCGCTTCAACCTCGACCCCCTGATCGAACCCCAGCTCGCGCAGCCGCCGCGCCTCTGCCGGGGCGAGCGCCTGCCAGTCGATTGCGCGGATGATCGCCCGCGCCCGCAAGGGAAGTTGGTGAAGCTGCATCGCGCCTCAATAAGCAGGCTGCGAACGATTATCAAATAGCTTTGCCCGCGGCTGTCGCACCGCGATCATGCCGGCGGATAACGCAGCCGGCCGATAAAGCGCGCGAGGCTGAGCCGGGGCCGCCCCTGACCGAGCAGCTGGGCCTTGGCCTTTTCGATCTGCATGACATTGTCGATGCGGCGATCCAGAAACGCCCGCGTCGTCGCCAGATCCGCATCCTCGTCGCCAAGCAGCGCCAGCAGCGTCGCGCTATAGACCCCGCCCAGCAGCAA
Organism: Sphingomonas sp. UBA1000; assembly: GCA_002291855.1. Taxonomy (GTDB): domain Bacteria; phylum Pseudomonadota; class Alphaproteobacteria; order Sphingomonadales; family Sphingomonadaceae; genus Sphingomonas_B. The sequence goes on along the minus strand of DBAW01000249.1, from coordinate 592 downwards.
CCGCTTGGTATAATGGTTGTAATCGACCGCCGTGTCGCCGGCGAGCCGCCACATGATGTCGGCGGCGCGCCAGCACAGCCGCGCGGCGCGCGGCGCGTTGACCGGCAGGGCGAGCACGGCAAGCGCCCGGCGCAGCGCCTCCCGCTCCGGCGCGACCAGTTCGATCCGCGCCCAAACGAGCGTGGCGATGCGCTGACGCACCTTCATCGCGGCGAGCGCCGGGGCCGGGCAGGCCTCGGTCATCCGCGCATCGATGCTGGCGAACCAGGCGTCGATCATGTCGGCCGGGCCGGCAAAGGCGAGCCGCGCGACATCGGGATCGATCCCCGCCTCCGTCGCGGCCGGCAGCAGCGCCGCCTCGCCCCAGCCGTCGAATGCGGCATGGGCGGCAAGGCGCGGCGCAATCAGCGCGCGCACCTCGTCCAGCGTGGGATCGGATGCCGGATCGGCGGGGGCGGCAGGCGCGGCAGACAGGGGCTGGGTCATCCCGCAGACTTAGGCATTCCCCGCGCCCGGGCCAAGGGTCAACCGCGCCTGACCAGCACCATCGCGATGCCGATGGCCGCCGCCCCCAGCCAGTCGGCCAGCGCCA
>DBAW01000270.1:2878-3167 GCA_002291855.1 Sphingomonas sp. UBA1000 | reverse complement strand
TCGCGCCGCAGCCGCCACAGCCGCTGCGGCGACAGCTCCAGCCCGACCAGGAACAGCAGCAGCGCGATGCCCAGTTCGGCGATGCCGAGCTTGGCCTGCGCGTCGCCGACCAGCGCCAGCCCCTGCGGCCCGATCAACGCCCCGGCGACCAGATAGCCGAGCACCGCCCCCAGCCCCAGCCGCCGGAAGACGAGCACCAGCACCAGCGCCGCGCCCAGCATGACGACACCGTCGCGCAGCAGCCCTGCGGGTCCATGCCCTTCCATCAGCCCCGCCCTTCCATCAACGC
>DBAW01000270.1:0-2485 GCA_002291855.1 Sphingomonas sp. UBA1000 | reverse complement strand
CCACCGCTTCGAACGGCAGGCGGATCGCGCCGTGCCGCCCGGGGTGCGCGCGCGCGCGGGCGAGCAGGTCGAGCCCCGGCCAGTCGCCGGGATCGTCGGCCGCCCCGGCCAGCCATGCGGTGAGCTTGTCGCGCGCCGCCGCCAGCTCGTCCGGCGTGCGGCCGATCGCCGCCCGCGCCATCAGACAGGCCGATGCCTGACCGAGCGCACAGGCGGACAGATCCATCCCCAGCGACGCGACCCGGCCGTCAGCGCCCAGATTAAGATCGACGGCGATGCTGCTGCCGCACGGCACGGCGCGGCGTTCGGCCGTCGCCATCGGCGCGGCAAGCCGGCCGAGATGGGGGATCGACGCCGCCAGCCTGAGGATCTCGGTGGTGTAGAGCGGCGCGGTCATCAGCCCAGACTTAGGCGAGACCGGCCATGGTTTCACCCCCTGATCGGCGGATGATCGGTTCAGGGGCGCGCTGCCGCCTCGTCACGCCCGTCGCGCCCGTCGCGCTGGCGGTGCAGATAATCGACCATCGCCCGGCTGGTCGCATTGAGCAGCGGATAGGTGCGCGCGTCGCGCAGCCAGGCCGGGCGCTGGCGCGGCCCGCCTTCGATCAGGTCGACGAAAAAGGCGAGGACGAGGAACATCAGGCTGGCGGCAAGCAGCGCCTTCAGAAAGCCGAAGCCGAAGCCGAGCGCGCGGTCGAACGGGCCGAGCAGCGACTGGCGGGTGCGTGCGCCGAGCGACCGGGCGAGCAGCCGGCCGAGCATGAAGGTCCCGGCGAACAGCAGCAGAAACGCCCCCGCCGCCGCCCCGGTGCGGCTGCCGATCATCGGCGTCAGCAGATCGGCGGTCGCGCCGTGCCCGACGCGCACGGCGATCACCGCCAGCACCCAGGCGATCAGCGACAGGCTTTCCTGCACGATGCCGCGCAAGCCCCCCATCACCGCGCCGGCACCGAACATGAACAGGACGATGACGTCGAACGCAGCCATGGCCTGCGGCTAGCCCCGGCCAAGCAGATGGTCAACGAGGCCGCCGAGCCGCCCGAACCGGGTCAGGCCGATCCCCTCCGCCCCGGCAACGCCGCCCGGCACCAGCGCCTGTTCAAAGCCGAGCTTCGCCGCCTCGCGCAGGCGGAGCGCGGCATGGGCGACGGGGCGAACCTCGCCCGACAGCGCGATCTCGCCAAACGCCACCGCCTCGGCGGGCAAGGGCCGGTCGGTCAGCGCAGATACCAGAGCCGCGGCCACCGCCAGATCGGCGGCCGGATCGGTGATCCGATAGCCGCCGGCGATATTCAGATAGACCTCGGCCGTCGAAAAGCTGAGACCGCAGCGCGCTTCGAGCACCGCCAGGATCATCGCCAGCCGCCCGCCGTCCCAGCCGACAACCGCGCGGCGCGGCGTCGCCCCGCTTTGCAGCCGCACGGTCAGCGCCTGGATCTCGACCAGCACCGGCCGCGTGCCTTCGAGCGCGGGGAAGACGACCGCGCCGCTGACGCTGCGGTCGCGGTGGGTGAGGAACAGCGACGAGGGGTTGGCGACCTGTTCCAGCCCCTCCTGCCCCATCGCGAACACGCCGATCTCGTCGGTGCCGCCGAACCGGTTCTTGATCGCGCGCAGGATGCGATATTGGTGGCTGCGCTCGCCCTCGAAGCTCAGCACCGTGTCGACCATATGTTCGAGCACGCGCGGCCCGGCGATCGATCCGTCCTTGGTGACATGGCCGACCATGACGAGCGCGGTGCCGCGTTCCTTGGCAAAGCGGATCAGTTCGCCCGCCGCCGCGCGCACCTGGCTGACGGTGCCGGGGGCGCCCTCGATCAGGTCGGAATGCATGGTCTGGATCGAATCGATGACCAGCAGATCGGGCGGCGTGTCCCCGCCCAGCGTCGTCAGAATGTCGCGCACCGAGGTGGCGGCAGCCAGCCTGACCGGGGCCGCGCCCAGCCCCAGCCGCCGGGCGCGCAGCCGCACCTGATCGGCCGCTTCCTCGCCCGACACATAGGCGACCGACCGGCCCGCCCCAGCGAGCAGCGCCGTGGCCTGCAGCAGCAGCGTCGATTTGCCGATCCCCGGATCGCCGCCGATCAGCGTCGCCGATCCGGCAACGAACCCGCCGCCCAGCGCACGGTCCAGCTCGGCAATGCCGGTCGCCATGCGCGGCGGCAGCGGGATGTCGGCATCCAGCCCGACCAGCTCGATCCGCCGCCCGCCCGATTGCAGATTGTGGCGCGCCTGAAACGGGCTGGCAGGCACCGCGCCCTGATCCTCGACCAAAGTGTTCCATTCGCCGCAGTCCGCGCACTGCCCCGCCCATTTGGACGAAACCGCGCCACAGGCCTGACAGACATAGCGTTTCTGGGGCTTGGGCATATTGGCGGTCTAGGCGCTCGCGCGGCCGGGGCAAAGCCATTTGCCTTTCACCCCCCGCCCCGGCAGGGTCGGGCGGTGATGGACCAACCCCTTTCGACCCAGCCCTTTTCAAGCC
>DBAW01000043.1 GCA_002291855.1 Sphingomonas sp. UBA1000 | reverse complement strand
CGCCGCGCAGCGCATCGGCAAGTGTGCGCGGCTGGAGGTCGAGCAGCAGGTCCGCGCCCAGCCGGATCTGCGGCGGCTTCACGCGGCGCGGCTCGTCTGCGGCGGTAATGACGATCGGCGGCCACAGGCCGGCCGCATCGCGTTCGGCCTGCGCCCCCGGCTCCGCCCATTCGGCGGTATCGCTTGGGGCAGAAGCGGGCGGGGCGGGCGGGGCGGGCGACGCCAGCGCCAGCGCGCCGAATGCGCCGGCGACAAGGGAGGCATATGCGGCCGCCCACAGGGGCGGCCGCATCGGTCCGATCGTCATTTTCACCTGTCCGCTCAGTCCTTTTCGGCCCGCGCGACCAGCGTGTCGAACGCGCCGAAGAAGCGGGTGCCGATCAGGGCGGCGGCCAGCGCATCGGCGCGGCCGCCGCCGCTCTGCTGCTCCTCGACGCGGATCGCCGCCAGATCGACCACCGGCTCCCCGGCCGCGCGCGCCGCGGCCATCAGCCGCGACACATCGCCGGTCTTGAGCGCGGCAAAGCCGTCCTCGACCTCTTTCAGCTCGCGCTCCAGAGCATCGACGCGCGCGATCTGATAGGCGGTCGGCCGGCCCTCGGTCGACATGATCGCGCCATAGACGATGTCGAGCTGCTCGCGCAGCCGCTCCTCGCCGGTGATCGCGCCGCCTTCCTTGGTCGCCACCACCTGCGTCTTGAGCGCCGAGGCGCGGTCGAGTACCGACTTGGCAAGCGCCTGGTTCGGCCCGGCCGCCGCCGCGCCGCGCCCGGCCTGACCGATCACCGCATTGAGCTGCGCGACCAGCACCGACATGCGCCCGAACAGCGTGCTCACCCGTTGCGCGGCATCGAACTGCATCTTGCGGTCGTCGACCGTGTAGCCGGCCCGCCGGTCCAGCCCGATGTCGAGCGGCATCGTCACCACCTGATCCGCCTTGGTCAGCCGGACCGTGTAGCGGCCGGGGACCACGCGCGCGCCCTGCGTCGCCGAGAAGGCGAGCTGGGCGGCGGGCGGCACCACCGGCGGCTTGACCCGCATCGACCATTCGATGCGGTTGAGGCCGCGCCGCTTGGACACCGGCAGCGTGTCGACCACCTTGCCTTCGGCATCGAGCACCTCGAGCTTCATCCGCCCGATCACATGCCGGTCCTTCTGGTAGAAGCTGATCACCGCGCCCGACGGCGGATTGGCCCCGGCGAACACGGCATCGCCGCTCGCCCAGCCGCCATTGCCGCTGATGCGCTGCTGCACCGGCCGGCCGGGAAGCAGCGTCACCGTCGCCGCCCGCGTCGAGGCGTTGAGCGCGCGCCACGGGGTGATGTCGTCGATCACCCAGATGCCGCGGCCATGGGTGGCCAGCACCAGATCATTGTCACGGGTCTGGAGCGCGATGTCGCGCACCGCGACCGAGGGGAAGTCCTTGCCCTTGAACTCCGCCCAGCTCGCGCCGCCGTCCAGCGACACGAACAGCCCATATTCGGTGCCGAGGAACAGCAGGTCGGGATTGACGCTGTCTTCCTTGATGACATGGGCATAGCCGCGCACCCCGGCCGTCCTGGGCGTGACCAGCGGCTGCCAGCTGCGCCCGCCGTCGCGCGTGCGGTAGAGATAGGCCCCCATATCGCCATAGGTGTGGCGGTCGACCGTCACATAAGCGGTCGCCGCGTCATGGCGGCTCGCCTCCACCCAGCTGATCCAGTTGCCGGCATTGGGCAGCTTGAGGTTGCGGGTAACGTCGGTCCACGCCGCGCCGTCATTGGTGGTCAGCTGCACCCGGCCGTCATCGGTGCCGACCCAGATCATCCCCTTGGCCTTGGGGCTTTCGGAGATCGAATAGATGGTCGTGTGCATTTCAGCCGCCGAGTTGTCGACGGTGATGCCGCCCGACTGTTCCTGCTGCTGCCGTGCCGGATCGTTGGTGGTCAGATCGGGCGAGATGCGGTCCCAGCTCTGGCCCTGATCGCGGGTGCGGAACAGATATTGCGCGCCGATATAGAGCGTGCCCTTTTCATTGGGCGACAGATGCAGCGGCGTGTTCCAGTTGAAGCGCAGCTTTTCCTTATACCCGGCCTGGGGCTGGATGCCGCGCTGCGACAGGGTGCGGCGGTCGATCCGCGCCAGATTGCCGCCCTGATATTCGGCATAGGCAAAGTTCGGATCGGTCGGATCGGCAAACACCCAGAAGCCGTCGCCGCCATAGAGATTTTCCCAGCGGCCATTGGTGATGCCGCCCGGATAGGCGCTGTCGCCGACCCAGCTGGAGTTGTCCTGCAGCCCGCCATAGACCTGATAGGGGTCCTTGTCGTCGACGCTGACATGGTAGAACTGGCTGATCGGCAGGTTCTCGCTCTTGATCCAGCGATTGCCGCCGTCGAACGACGTCCACATGCCGCCATCGTCGCCGCCGATCAGGTGGCGCGGATTATTGGGGTTGATCCAAAGCGCATGCCAGTCGCCATGCGAGCTGCCCTGGGCGGAGCCGAAGCTCTTGCCGCCGTCTTCGGACACGATCAGCGACAGGTTGGTCTTGAACACCCGGTCGGCATTGGTCGGGTCGACGAACATCTTGGCGAAATAGAAGGGCCGCCAGACCATGTTCTGGCTGCGGTCGCGCTCCTGGAACGTCGCGCCGCCATCGTCCGAAACATACAGCGCCGAGCGCGTGTTCTCGACAAAGGCATAGACGCGCTTGGGGTTGGAGGGCGCAAACACGACCTCGGTCCGGCCCCATGGGCCCTTGGGCAGGCCCTTGTGCGTCTCGGCGGTCATCGCGGTCCAGGTCTTGCCGCCGTCGCGCGATTCCATCAGCGCGCTGCCCGAGGGCGCGTCCGGCCCTTCGCCGCCCGAACGGAAGGTCCAGCCCTTGCGCCGGAAATCCCACAGCCCGGCGATCAGCCGGCCCGGATCCGACGGGTCGATGGCGATGGTGGCGCAGCCGGTCGACAGGTTGGGGCCTTTCAGCACCAGCGTCCAGCTCTTGCCGCCATCGGTCGTCTTGTAGAGGCCGCGATCGGCCGAATCCGACCAGAGCGCACCCGGCGCGCAGACATAGACGGTGTTGCTGTCGCGCGGATCGATGACGATGTCGCTGATCCGCTCGGTGCCCGGCAGGCCCATATGGGTCCAGGTTTCGCCGCCATCGGTCGATTTGTAGACGCCGTTGCCGACCGACACCGAATTGCGGGTCCAGGCCTCGCCGGTGCCGACCCAGATGGTGTCGCGGTTATTGGGGTCGAGCTTGACGACACCGATCGACTGCACCGGCTGCTTGTCGAACACCGGCTTGAAGCTGGTGCCGCCATCGTCGGATTTCCACACGCCGCCCGATGCGGCGCCGACGAACAGCGTGATCTTGCCGTCCTTTTCCTCGCGCGCGGCGAGCGAGGCGATGCGTCCCGACATGGCGGCCGAGCCGATGTTGCGGATGCCGATCCCCGAAATGGTCGCGGAATCAAGCGGGGCCGAGGCTGCGGCCTTGGCCGCCTTGCCGGTCTGGGCGGCGGCGGGGGCGGCAACGCACAAAGCGGGGACGGCGAGCGCGACGGCAAGGCCGGTCATGGTGGCGAGGCGGCGCTCGGCCGCGGTCATGGTGATCTTGGTCATGGCGGCGGATCTCACTTGGCAGCCGGCTTGGGCGCGGCGGGGGCGGCGGGGGCGGCGAAGAACTCGGTCGGCACGTCGACATTGGCCTCGGCCGTGTCGATGGTGATGCGCGACCGCTGCGACGCGCCCTTCGGACCGTTTTCGAGCGCCATCGGGAAATAGACGCCGGCGACCTTTTCATAATCGCCGAACTCGGCCTCGGTCACCGTTTCGGCCCCGCGGATGCGGCGGGTTTCGGTGACCGCGATTTCAAGGAAGGTGCCGGGATCGAGCAGATAGACAAAGCTGTCGCCGTCCTTTTCCGTGACCTTGAGTTTATAGGCGTCGGTGCCGTCGAAATCCTCGCGGCCCAGCGCCGTTACCGTCGCGCCGGTCGTGCGCGAGGCGAGCAGCACACCGTCGATCCGGCCGCTATCGGCGAGCGCGCGGGCCTCGTCGGCCGACATGGTTTCGGGATCGCGGCGGCCCTGGAACGGGTTGATCGTCCAGCCGGACTTGCCGTCATAGGCCTGGACGACGGTCAGCCCCTGCAGCGTCGCATCGACGCGCACGGCATCTTCGCCGCCCGGCCCCTTGCGGCCGCGCGTCTCGACATAGCTGAGCAGGAAATCGCCCGGAAAGCGCAGCGAGCCCTTGAACCGCAGCGTCTTGATGGCGGCAAGCGCCTCGGCCCCGCCGCGCGCGGCCAGATTGCGCGCGACCAGCTCGCTCGCCGACAGCTCCTGCGCCCATGCCGGCGCGGCCATGGCCGTCATCGCCAGCGCCGCCAGCGCGGTGCCGGCCCGGATCCCCCATTTTGCGATCATCATCCTCGTCTCCGCCTTTAACAGCCCTGAACTCGAACAGCCCTGATGCCGGCCGGCGGGCAGCGCAAAGCCTGCCCCACCGCGACCGGCGGCTGCTGATGGAAGACGATGGATGGCGGGTGGCTGCGTGCCCCGGTGTCCGGGTGCCTGTTCCTCCCCCCTCGGCACGCTCCCCCAGCCGCCGCACCGGGACGGGCATGCCGCGCCGCCGGATTGCCCAAGCAACCATGGCCGTCGCCTGCTGGCCAGCGGGCGGACGACGAACGGACGATCCTATCGGACGAACGACATGGCGAACGCGTGTGCGCCATCCGGCGAAATGAAAATCACTTGCAATAAGCTTGACGGTGAGATCGATTCGCAATAGCGACGCGACGCGAATAGGGGTATTGCCATGTCTTATCGTTATGATTTCCTCGCCTTGGGTTGTGTCGGTGCGATCGTGTCCGCGCCGGCGCTTGCCGCGCCGCAGACGGCGCAGCCCGCACAGCCGCCACAGGCCGAAACCGCCGCAGAGGCCAAGCCGCGCGCGCTGGGCGGAGTCGTCGTCACCGATACGGTGGTCGAGGATGGCTATCGGGTCGAGCGCGCGTCCAACCCGCTGCTGCCCCAGCCGCTGCGCGACACGCCGCGCACGGTGACGGTGCTCGACAAGGAATTCCTGTCCGACGTGCAGGCGGTCAGCTTCTCCGATGCGCTGCGACAGGTGCCGGGGATCACCCTGGGCGTCGGCGAAGGCGGGGCCGGATCGGGCGACTTCATCAATCTGCGCGGCTTTGATGCCAGCAACGACATCGCCATCGACGGCTTTGCCGACCGGCTGCAATATAGCCGCTCGGACGTGTTCAACCTCGAACAGATCGAGGTCTATAAAGGCCCGAACTCGGCGCTGTCGGGCGCGGGCGGGGCCGCCGGCCTGATCAATCTCGTCACCAAGGCCCCGCAGGGCGAGACGTTCGTGCGCGCCGAAGCGGGGCTGGGCAATCGCGACTGGAAACGCGGCACGATCGACGCCAATGCCGTGCTCGACGGCAGCGGCAATGTCGCGGCGCGGCTCAACCTGATGGCGCATGACCAGGGGGTCGCGGGCCGCGATTTCATCTTCCAGCGCCGCTTCGGCATCGCGCCCAGCATCGGCTTTGGCCTTAACGGCCCGACCCGGCTGATCGCCAGCCTGCAGTTTCAGGAAGACGATAATCTGATCGACTATGGCGTGCCCTACCTCACCACCGGGGTGCGGCCGGCCTTTCCGATCAGCAATTATTATGGCTGGCGCAATGTCGATGGCGAGGACCAGTCGCTGCTGATCGCCACCATCCGGCTGGAACATGATTTCAGCGACACCGTGCGCTTCCAGACCGGGGTGCGCTGGGGCCAGGTGGAGCGCACCGCCATATGGTCGACGCCGCGCCCGCTCAACCCGGCGTCGCTGAACGCCGCCGCCGCCGCCATTGCCGCGGGCAACACCGCAGGTGCCGTCTATACGGTCGGCGGGCCGCAGGGGCTGGGCCGGTTCAGCCGCAACGAGGTGCTGGCCGCGCGCGCGACGCTGACCCTTGACTGGCCGGTGTCGGGGCGCGGGCTGGGCAACACCCTGGTCATCGGGGCCGAGGCGAGCCGCGAGCAGCTGGACCGCGAGACGATCACCACCACCGGCCTTGCGGGCGCGCAGCGCAACCTGTTCGCGCCCACCCCCGATTTCACCGGCACGCTCAGCCAGACGCGCACCAGCGGCCAGTTCGAGAACCGGGCCGAGCGGCTGTCGGCCTTTGCCTTCGACACGGTGAAGCTGGGCGAATGGCTGCAGGTCAATCTCGGCGGCCGTTATGAGCGGTTCGACGTGACGCTGGGCGGCACCAATTATGCCGCGCTCGCCGACCGCACGACCTCTGAAAATCTCTGGTCATGGCAGGGTGGGGTGGTGCTGAAGCCGAGCGCGACGTCGAGCCTCTATGCCAGTTATTCGAACGCCCGCCAGCCGCAGACGCTTGCCGCGACCGCGACCGGCACGGTCACGACCGCGAATCTGGCGCTGCCCGCGCTCGAAAACGAGAATTATGAGCTGGGCGGCAAGATCGACCTGTTCGGCGAGGCGCTGAGCCTGACCGCGGCGATCTTCCGCACCGAACGCGTCAATGAACCGATCACCGTCGATGGCGACATCGTGCTGGCCGGGCGTCGCCGGGTCGAGGGGCTGGAGCTGTCGGCCACCGGCAACATCACCCCGCGCTGGCAGGTCTATGCCGCCTATGCCTATCTGCGCTCCGAAATCCTGCGCGCGGCCGATACGGCCTCGGTTACGCAAGGCGAGGAGCTGGCGCTGACCCCGCAGCACAGCGGCACTTTCTGGACCAGCTACACCACCGGCTTCGGTCTCAGGCTGGGCGGCGGCGTAAACTATATGGGCCGGCTGGCCACCCGCAATTCCACCGCCATCCAGGCGGCATGGGATCTGGACGATTATCTGCTCGTCAACGCGATGGCCGAATACAGCTTCACCGACAATCTGTCGGTGCAGGTCAATGTCAACAACATCGCCAACACCCGCTTCATCAACCGCATCCGCGCCAATGACAGCTATGTCATCGCCGTGCCGGGCGAGGGGCGGACCGCGGTGGCGACGCTCAGGCTGCGCTATTGATGTCAATCGGGAAGGGCCGCGATTGCGCGCGGCCCTTGCCGGTGCTAGTGCAAATGGATCGCATTTGCAGTTCTATCGGATGCATGGGCCGGGGGGCGGTCGGGCCCAAATTCGACGGGGAATGATCATGTCGCTCGACAGTGCCGGCATCACCTTTGCCCCGGCCTGGGCCGGGCCGGACGCGGATGGCGCGCTGTCCGGCTGGACCGGCTCCGATCCCGCGCGCGCCCCGGCCGCAACCGGCTGGCAGCGCAGCGCCTATGCCCCCCAAGCTCGTGCGCGGCGGTCGCTGCTGGTCGCGATCCTCGCGCTGCACGGGCTGGCGATTGCCGGGGTGCTCGCCGCCCGGGCTGAGATCGGCCGGCACAGCCTGCCGGTGCTCAAGACTTTTGACGTGACGCTCGCCGCGCCGCCGCCCCCCGATGCGCCGCCGCCACCGGCACGGGCCGATCTGGCCGCTGCCCCGGTGGCGCAGCCGGCCCCGGCC
>DBAW01000278.1 GCA_002291855.1 Sphingomonas sp. UBA1000 | reverse complement strand
GCCGTTCTTCCCAATCACAAACGCCCGGTGCCGTTCTTCCCGAACAAAAAACCCGCGCGCCGGGGGGCGCGCGGGTTTTACCAGGTCAGGCCGCCTTGGCGCGCGAGGCGCGCTTGCGCTCATGCGGGTCGAGATGGCGCTTGCGCAGCCGGATGCTCTTGGGCGTCACCTCAACCATCTCGTCATCGTCGATATAGGCGATCGCCTGTTCCAGCGTCAGCCGCCGGGGCGGCGTCAGGCGGATCGCGTCGTCCTTGCCGCCCGAAGCGCGGAAGTTGGTCAGCTGCTTGGCCTTCATCGGATTGACCTCAAGGTCATCCGGCTTGGCGTTTTCGCCGACGATCATGCCTTCATACAGTGGCTCGCCCGGGCCGACCATCAGCACGCCGCGATCCTCGAGCGCGTTGAGCGCATAGGCATTGGCCTCGCCCGCCCCGTTCGAGATCAGCACGCCGTTCTTGCGGCCTTCGATCGCGCCCTTGTGCGGGCCATAGCGTTCGAAGATCCGGTTCATGATCCCGGTGCCGCGCGTGTCGGACAGGAACTCGCCATGATAGCCGATCAGCCCGCGCGACGGCGCGGAGAAGGTGATGCGCGTCTTGCCGCCGCCCGAGGGGCGCATGTCGGTCATCTCGGCCTTGCGCTGGTTCATCTTGTCGACGACGGTGCCCGAATATTCTTCGTCCACATCGATGACGACGGTTTCATACGGCTCCTCACGCCCGCCCGGCCCGTCGCGGAACAGCACGCGCGGGCGGCTGATCCCCAGTTCAAAGCCTTCGCGGCGCATCGTCTCGATCAGCACGCCGAGCTGGAGTTCGCCGCGCCCGGCGACTTCGAAGCTGTCCTTGTCCTCGCTCTCGGTGACGCGGATGGCGACGTTCGATTCCGCCTCGCGCATCAGCCGGTCGCGGATCATGCGGCTGGTGACCTTGCTGCCCTCGCGGCCCGCCATCGGCGAATCGTTGACGGCAAAGCGCATCGACAGCGTCGGCGGGTCGATCGGCTGCGCCTTGAGCGGCACGGTGACCGACGTGTCGGCGATGGTGTTGGCGACCGTGGCGACGGTCAGGCCAGCCAGGCTGATGATGTCGCCGGCGCGCGCTTCCTCGACGGGCACACGCTCCAGTCCGCGAAACGCCATGATCTTGGTCGCGCGGCCGGTTTCGATCACCTGGCCGTCGGAAGCGAGCGCATGGATCGGCTGGTTGAGCCGCACGGTGCCGGTTTCGACCCGGCCGGTCAGGATGCGGCCGACGAAATTGTCGCGGTCAAGCAGCGTGACGAGGAAGCTGAACGGCGCTTCGGCATCGACCTGCGGTTCGGGCACATGATCGACGATCTTGTCGAACAGCGGCGCAAGCGTGCCTTCGCGCGCCTCGGCATCTTCGGACGCATAGCCGTTGCGGCCCGAGGCATAGAGCACCGGGAAATCGAGCTGCTCGTCGGTCGCCTCAAGCGTCACGAACAGGTCGAACACCTCGTTCAGCACTTCCTCGACGCGCGAATCCGGGCGGTCGATCTTGTTGACGACGACGATCGGGCGCAGCCCCAGCGCCAGCGCCTTGCCGGTCACGAACTTGGTCTGCGGCATCGCGCCTTCGGACGAATCGACGAGCAGGATGACGCCGTCGACCATCGACAGGATGCGCTCCACCTCGCCGCCGAAATCGGCGTGGCCGGGGGTGTCGACGATGTTGATCCGCGTGCCCTTCCAGTCGACCGAGGTGCACTTGGCCAGGATGGTGATGCCGCGTTCCTTTTCCAGGTCGTTCGAATCCATCGCGCGTTCCTCGACGCGCTGATTGTCGCGGAACGTCCCCGACTGGCGGAACAGCTGGTCGACGAGCGTGGTCTTGCCATGATCGACATGCGCGATGATGGCCACGTTGCGGAGGCTCATGGGAAATCCTGGTTCGAGCGGAGATTGGCCGCGCCCTTAGCGCAAATGCTGCGGCGCGCAAAGCCCGGCCGTTGCCGGGGGGCGCTCAGCCCGTCCGTTGCGCCAGCGCGGCGATTTCCTTGACCAGCTTGGCCGCCACTGTCGCGGTCATGCCGTTAAGATCGCGGCTGGGGTTCAGCTCGACAATGTCCGCCCCGACCAGCGGTCCTGGAATGCGCGCGATCAGATCGAGCAGCTGGCGCGTCGACAGCCCGCCCGGCTCGTGATGGGCGACGCCGGGGGCAAAGGCCGGGTCCAGCCCGTCCAGATCGACCGACAGATAGATCGGCCCGGCGGGCACCGGCACGGCGGCGGGGGTGAAATCGCGCATCGGCACCACCTCGATCCCGAAGCGCGCGACCTGTGCGGCCTGATGGGCGTTGAGCGTGCGGATGCCGACCTGCACCAGCCGCGTCGCCAGCCCGTCCTCCATGATCCGCGCGAACGGCGAGGCGTGGGAACGGCGATTGCCGCCCAGCTCGTCATAACAGTCCGAATGCGCGTCGATGTGCAGGATCGCGACCGGCCCGTGCACGGCGGCGATGGCGCGCAGCACCGGATAGGTGACGGCATGGTCGCCGCCCAGGCAGATCGGCACGCCGCCCCCCGCACAGGCCGCGCGCACCGCCGCCTCGATCCGGGCATCGTCGGCCGCACAGTCCTCGGTGAGCGGCAGGTCGCCCAGATCTTCAAACGGGATGTCACGGCCCAGCTCACGCCCGCATTCGGCGGCGGGATTGCCCATGTCGGAGCTGAGCGCGGCACGGATCAGCGGCGGCGCGGCGGCGGCGCCGCGCAGGAAGCTGGAGTTGATGTCGGTCGGCAGGCCGATCAGGCGGACAGGGCGCATGGCTTCCCCTTACCCGGCAAATTGCAGCGCGATAAGGGCCGCCGCCAGCACCGCCGCCGCCGCGATCCGGCGGCCGCCAAAGCCTTCCTTCAGCCACAGCGCGCCGAGCAGCGCGGCAAACACCACCGCGGTTTCGCGCAGCGCCGAAACTTTCGCCACTTCGATGAGCGCCATCGCATAGAGCGCGGCCCCGAACGAGACGACCGACAACAGCCCCGCCGTCACCGCCGTCCGCCACTGGGCGCGCGCCGCCGCCAGATAGGTGCGTCGCCGCAGCGCCAGCGCCACGGCGGTGATGCCCAGCCAGTCGAGCAGGAACAGCCAGACGATGTAATCGAGCGGATCGCCGGCGGCGCGCACCCCGCGCGCATCGGTGGCGCTGTAGAGCGCGACGCCGATCGCCGTTCCCGCGGCCCAGAGCAGCGCCCGCGCATCGGGATGGCGGCGCAGCGACACCCCGCGCGGCGGCAGCGCGAAGATGATGATCGCGGCGGTCGCCACCAGCAGCGCCGCCCAGCCGGCGATGCTCAGCCCCTCGCCCAGCATCGCCCAGGCGCTGGCCGCGGTCAGCAGCGGGGCAAGCCCGCGCATCACCGGAAACACCAGCGACAGATCGCCATGCGTCATCGCGCGGACAAGGCAGAATTGGTAGAAAAGATGCGCCGGGATCGCCCAGACCAGCGCCGCGACCGTGCCCGGATCGGGCGCCCCGACCAGCAGCAGCGCCGGCAGGGTGACAAGCGCCGCCGTGACCGACAGCACCGAACGGGCGACAAGAATGTCGCCAGCGATCTTCACCGCCGTGTTGACCAGCGCCAGCGTGACGGCGGAGGCAAGGCCGAGCATGACCGCCAGCACCTCCGCCTTCATTCCCGCCCCCCTTACGCAACAGCCCGGATGCGCGCGGAGATGCACCGGAAAGCCGGCCGGGGCCAGAGACGATCGGCGGCAGGACCGGGGGCAGCCCGGGTGCCCGGAGGGATGCCGGATGGTCGAAATCGCCGCCTTCACCTATGGCCTTGTCGCCAGCATCGTCCTGTCGCGCCTTGGCCGTGACCGGCGGGCGGCGCGACCGTCCGGCCCGGTCGCGGTGATGACCGCTTGGGCGCTGTTCGGATTTTCGGCCGCGCTGGCCGGGCTGATCGCCGGCTGGCTGCTCGCCGGCCTCGC
>DBAW01000019.1 GCA_002291855.1 Sphingomonas sp. UBA1000 | reverse complement strand
TGGCCTCGCTGCCCTCGCTGGACGAACTGCGGGCGAAGCTCGTCGGTCTCATCCAGGCGCCGGCAACGAAGCTGGCCCAGATCGCTCAGGCGCCCGCCGCGCAGCTCGCGCGCGTGTTCAACGCCTATGCGACCAAGGAAAACGCATAACCTTTACCCGATTGGAGATTTCACATGGCAGACCTGAATTCGATCGTCGAACAGCTCTCGGCGCTCACCGTCCTCGAAGCGGCTGAACTCTCGAAGCTGCTGGAAGAAAAGTGGGGCGTCTCGGCCGCTGCGGCGGTCGCGGTTGCGGCTCCGGCCGCCGGTGGCGCGGCCGCTCCGGCTGCTGAAGAAAAGACCGACTTCGACGTCGTTCTCGTCAGCGACGGCGGCAAGAAGATCAACGTGATCAAGGAAGTCCGCGCGATCACCGGTCTCGGCCTGACCGAAGCCAAGGCGCTCGTCGAAGGCGCGCCGAAGGCCGTCAAGGAAGGCGTCAACAAGGACGAAGCCGAAAAGATCAAGAAGCAGCTCGAAGAAGCCGGCGCGACCGTCGAACTCAAGTAAGTTCGACCGCCCGGTTTACCGAGCAGAAAAAAAGGGGCGGCCCGGCAACGGGTCGCCCCTTTTTTGCGTCGCCGCTGCTTGGCGTGACCGACGCCGGCAGCCAAAGCAGTTGGGAGGATCGGGCGGGAAGCGCGGGCAAGGAGGAGCGGGCGGATCCCCGCCCTCCCCGCCTGCGCGGTTCAGGCCGCCGGCTTGGGTGCCTGCGGCGTGCGCGTGATCGGGGCAAGCCCCGCCCCGCTGAGCGCCGCGTTCACCCGGCCCAGATCAGTGTCGAGCAGCGCCGCCATCGCCGCCAGTTCGCGGTCGAGCTGGCCCGACAGCTCGGCAAAGGCCCGGCGCGTCTGGTCGGTCGGCCGCGCCTCGGCGCTTTCGATCACGCCCAGCAGCCCGGCCAACTTGTCGTTGAGCATGATCGGGAAGTTGAGCGGATCCTGCCGGCTTTCGTTGCGGACCTGATAGATCCGCCCCTCGACCGCGCGCAGCCCTGCGACCAGCCCGTCAAGCGCCGCCTTCAGCGCCGGATCGCGCGCCTCTGCCGCGCGGGCGCGCGCCTGATCGGTGACGCCGCGGATCAGCAGCACCGCCTCATTCGCCTGGCTGACCCGGTCGCGCACCTGCATGGCAAGCGCGAACCGGTCGCGCAGCGCGTCCGGCGTGGCATCGGTGACGCGCGGATCGACGCCGATCTCGAGCATCTGGCTCTGCGCGCGGCCATCGACGGTCAACGTCACCCGGTAGCGGCCGGGCAGCGCCAGCGGGCCGCCGCGATTGCGGCTGGTCCACAGGATCATGTCGGGGAAATCGACAAAGCCCGGATGGCGCATGTCCCAGCTGAACCGGTTCAGCCCCGGCTTCATCGTCGGCGGCGGCGGTCCCTTGGGGCCGTCATCCTCATCGTCATCGCCCGCTTCGCCGCCCTTGGGCTTGGCATCGGGCTTCACCCCGTCAAGGCTGCGGACCAGCCGCCCGTCCATGTCATGGATTTCGATCTTCAGGCTGGCGGGCGTCGCGGGCAGGAAATAGTCGATCGCCGCCCCGCTATCGAGGCCGCGCAGCGCGGTCGCGGGCGCAAACAGCCGCGCCGCACCCTCCTTCACCCCCAGCTGGCGCAGCACATTGATCCGCTCCATCACCCAGAAGGACCGGCCATGGGTGGCGATCACCAGATCATCGCCCGCCACGCCGAGGTCCGACACCTGCACGGCCGGCAGGTTGCGCTGCAGCTTGTCCCACGACTTGCCGTCGTTGAACGACACCCAGACACCGCGTTCGGTGCCGAGGAACAGCAGCCCCGGGCGCAGCGGATCCTCGCGGATGCTGCGCGCCGGTTCGTCCGCCGGCAGCCCGGCATCGATCCGGGTCCAGCTGCGGCCATAATCGCTGGTTTTCAGCACATAGGGCGCGGGATCGTCGAGCAGCACCCGGTGGCCGGTCAGATAGGCGGTGCCGGGCCGGTGCGGCGAATCCTCGATGGTCGTGAACTTGATGAAGGACGGCAGGCCCGGCGGAGTGATGTTCTGCCAGCTGCCGCCATTGTCGCGCGTCACATGGACCAGGCCGTCGTCCGACGCCGCCCAGATCGCATCCGCCTCGCGCCGCGACGGGGCAAGCGCGAACACGGTGGCATAGGTTTCAACCCCGGTCTGGTCGCGGGTGATCGGGCCGCCCGACGGGCCGAGCGTCGCCGGGTCGGCGCGGGTCAGATCGGGGCTGATCTTCTGCCAGCTCTGCCCCTCATCGGTGCTGCGCCAGACATGCTGCGAGGTGACATAGAGCGTCTTCGGGTCCTGCGGATCAAAGACGATCGGGAAGGTCCATTGGAACCGTTCCTTCAGGTCGCCGGCCGAATAGCCCATCGGATTGTCCGGCCACACATTGATCGCCCGGCTCTGCCCGGTGCGGGCGTCGAACCGGTCGAGCGTGCCGCCATAGCTGCCGGCATAGAAAATGTCGGGATTGCGCGGATCATTGGCGACATAGCCGCTTTCCCCGCCGCCGGCGGCAAAGCCATAGCCGCCAAGCACGTCGCGGTGCCGCCAGCCGCGCACGGGCACGCAGATGGTGCTGTTATCCTGCTGCCCGCCACAGGCGAAGGGCGGCTGGTGATGGGTCAGCCCCAGCCGGTAGATCTGCGCGGTCGGATAGGTCTGGGCGGTCCAGCTGTCGCCGCCATTGACGCTGACATTGGCACCGCCGTCATTGGCCTGGATCATCCGCTGATTGTCGTCGGCGGCGATCCACAGATCATGATTGTCGCCGTGCGGCACCTTGATCTTCTTGGCAAAGGTCTTGCCGCCATCGTCCGACCGGTGAAACTGCACATTGAGCACATAGACCCGGTCGCGCACCTTGGGATCGGCGACGATGCGGGTGTAGTAAAAGGCGCGCTGGCGCAGGTCGCGGCTTTCGTTGGTGCGCGTCCAGTTCTGCCCGCCATCGTCGGACACGAACACCCCGCCCTGCTGATGTTCGACCATCGCATAGACGCGGCGGCCATCGGCGGGGGAGACGCTGACCCCGATCTTGCCGACCGGGCCGGACTGGGGCAGGCCGGGGGCGCGGGTGATCTCGGTCCAGCTTTCGCCGCCATCCTCGCTGCGGAACAGGCCGCTGCCCGGCCCGCCCGAGCTCATCCCCCAGGGCTTGCGCCACGCCTCCCAAAGCGCGGCGAACATGATGCGCGGATTGGCCGGATCGATCGAAATGTCGACCGCGCCGCTGCGCGGGTCGCGGTAAAGGGTGCGCCGCCAGCTCTTGCCGCCGTCGCTGCTCTTGTAGACGCCGCGATCGGCATTTTCCGCGCCATAACGGCCAAAGCCGCCGACAAACACCGTGTCGCAATCCTTGGGATGGATGCGCACGCGCGAGAAATTCTGCACGGCCGCCAGCCCGGCATGCGTCCAGCTCTTGCCGGCATCGACCGATTTGTAGACGCCATTGCCGGTCAGGATGTTGCCGCGCAGCTGCGTCTCGCCCGTGGTCAGATAGACGATGTCGGGATTGGCCTCGCACACCGCAACGCCGCCGACCGACCCGGTCGGGATCTTGCCATCGGTCACGTTCGACCAGCTGGTGCCGCCGTCGCGCGTCTTCCACAGCCCGCCGCCGACGGCCGCGAAATAATATTCATTGGGCCGCGCGGTGCTGCCCGCCGCCGAAATCGACCGGCCGCCGCGATTGGGACCGATATTGCGCCATGTGAGCGCGGCAAAGCGGGGATCGCCGGCATCCTCGGCGGGCTTGGCGTCTGCCGGCTTGTCGGCAGCGGCTTTCGGCGTCGCCGTCAACCCGGCCTTGACGTCCTGTGCCGGCTCCCGCGCTGCCGCGGGTGCTGCGGCCAGCGCCACCGCCAGTGCGCCCAATGCCGGGTCCGCCCACCAGCGCCCATATCCATGCCGCATCGCCCATTCCTCCCCTTTGTTTTCGTGGCAATGGCTTAGCATGGCCGGGGGTGAGGGCAAGCGGCAGGGACATGCCGCAGCGCGAGCGGCGATGCGCGGTCTTTTCTTTTCCCCGGCAAGGCCGCATGACCGGCGGCGATGGCTGTCTATACCCAGGTTTCCGCCGAGGCGATGGCGGCGCTGCTCGCCGGCTATGATGCCGGCACGCTGATTTCGGCCAAAGGCATTGCCGAGGGGGTGGAGAACTCCAATTACCTTGTCGAGACGACTGCCGGCCGCTTCATCCTGACGTTGTATGAAAAGCGCGTCGATGCCGGCGACCTGCCCTTTTTCCTCGCCCTGACCGATCATCTCGCCGCCGCAGGCTGCCCGGTGCCGCGCGCGATCCGCGACCGGGCGGGAACCCAGATCCAGACAGTCGCCGGCCGCCCCGCCTGCCTGATCGAGTTTCTGCCCGGCGTGTCGCTGTCGCAGCCGACAGCGGCGCAGGCGCGGGCGGCGGGCGTGGCGCTGGGCGAGATGCACCGGGCGCTGGCAGGTTTTGCGCGGACGCGCCCGAACACGCTCGGCCCCGCAGGCTGGCACGCGCTCGCCGCGCGCTGCGGCGACCAGCTCGATGCCATTGCCGCCGGGCTGGGCGCGCGGGTGGCGGCGGAACTCGCCTTTCTCGACGCGCACTGGCCCGATGACCTGCCCCGCGCGGTCGTCCATGCCGATCTGTTCCCCGACAATGTGCTGATGCTGGGCAACCGGGTGACCGGCATCATCGATTTCTATTTTTCCTGCACCGAAATCCGCGCCTGGGATCTGGCGGTGACGCTGACCGCCTGGTGCTTCAGCGCCGACGGGGCCGATTTCGACCCGGCCATCGATGCCGCGCTGCGCGCCGGCTATGCCGCCGCCCATGGGCTGAGCGCGCGTGAGGAAGAGGCGCTGCCGGTGCTCGCGCGCGGGGCATGCCTGCGCTTTCTGCTCACCCGCGCATGGGACTGGCTGAACACCCCCGCCGATGCGCTGGTGACGCGCAAGGACCCCCTCGCCTTTTTGCGCCGGCTCGACCATTACGCGCGGCGATGACCGACACCCCTGCCGAACTGCCCATCGTCGAAATCGCCACTGACGGTGCCTGCAAGGGCAATCCCGGCCCCGGCGGCTGGGGCGCGGTGCTGCGCTTTGGCGACCGGGAAAAGGACATGGCGGGCGGCGAAACGCCGACGACCAACAACCGCATGGAAATGACCGCGGCGATCATGGCGCTCGAAGCGCTCAACCGGCCATGCCGCGTCAGGCTGTCGACCGACAGCCGCTATGTGCTTGACGGGCTGACCAAATGGCTGCCCGGCTGGCAGCGCAACGGCTGGCGCACCGCCGACCGCAAGCCGGTCAAGAACGCCGATCTGTGGCAAAGGCTGGTCGCGGCCGCCGCCCCCCACCGGATCGACTGGATCTGGGTGAAGGGCCATGCCGGCCACCCCGACAATGAACGCGCCGACCGGCTGGCGAGCGACGCCGCCGACGCGCTGCGCGGCAGCCGGTGAGCAGGGCTGGCGAGCAGGGTCATGGGGGCGGCCAAGCCCCCCGCGCTGGTGCGGACGGCGGGACTTGAACCCGCACTCTCGTCGAGAAGCGGATTTTAAGTCCGCTGCGTCTACCGATTTCGCCACGTCCGCCCGGCGGCGATCGGCTTGTGGGATGGACCGGGGCTAGCGGTCAAGTGCGCCGGCCTGCCCACGATCACGCCTTACATGTTGAGGCGCAGGCGCATTTCCTTGCCGGGTTTGAAATAGGGCACGCGCTTGGCGTCGACGGCGACGGTGTCGCCAGTGCGCGGGTTGCGGCCGACACGGGCGTCGCGCGCGCGGGTGGAAAAGGCCCCGAAGCCGCGCAGTTCGACGCGGCCGCCCTGGGCCAGACGGTCGCTGATCTCGTCAAAGAAGATGCTGACGATCCGTTCGATTTCCTTGGCCGACAGCCCCGGATTGTCCTTGGCGATCAGCTGGACCAGCTCCGATCGGATCATAAGCGCTTCATCCCCCGCCTTGTTCGATGATGCGACACGGCCGGATGGCCGCCGCCTGGTCTGTCGCCGCCGCGATCCCCCCTGATCACGGTGTCAACATCCGCCCGCTACGCCACTCGGAACATGAGTTATATCAAAGCCCTGCCGGCAGCGCGAGGGCAGGCACAAAAAAGTCCGCCGGCCCGATTGGGCCGGCGGATCAGATACTTAGCAGTGAAAAAGCGGGAGAGGCTTACTTGCCTTCGCGCGCCTTCAGCGCTTCGCCCAGAATGTCGCCGAGCGATGCACCCGAATCGGACGAACCATATTGGGCAACGGCCTGCTTCTCTTCGGCGATCTGCATCGCCTTGACCGAGAAGGTCGGCTTCTTCGAACGATCGAAGCCGGTGACCATCGCGTCGAACTTCTGGCCGACCTGGAAGCGCTCGGGGCGCTGCTCGTCGCGGTCGCGGCCAAGGTCCGACCGCTTGATGAAGCCGGTCGCGCCGTCTTCGCCGGCCTGCACTTCGAGGCCGCCGTCGCGCACTTCGAGAACGGTCACGGTGACGATCTCGTTCTTGTGCAGGCGCGAACCGTCGCTGACGCCGCCAGCCGCCGGAGCGCCACGCTCAAGCTGCTTCATGCCGAGCGAGATGCGCTCCTTCTCGACATCGACGTCGAGCACGATCGCCTTCACCATTTCGCCCTTGCGGTGCAGGTTGAGCGCGTCCTCGCCCGAAATGCCCCAGGCGATGTCCGACATATGGACCATGCCGTCGACATCGTTGTCGAGGCCGATGAACAGGCCGAACTCGGTCGCGTTCTTGACTTCGCCTTCGACCACCGAGCCGACGGGATGTTCTTCGGCGAACTTTTCCCACGGATTGGCCTGGGCCTGCTTGAGGCCGAGCGAGATGCGGCGCTTGTCCTGATCGACTTCCAGGATCATCACATCGACTTCCTGGCTGGTCGACACGATCTTGCCCGGATGGACGTTCTTCTTGGTCCAGCTCATTTCCGAGACATGGACCAGGCCTTCAATGCCCGCTTCCAGTTCGACGAACGCGCCATATTCGGTGATGTTGGTCACGCGGCCCGACAGCTTCGCGCCGACCGGATACTTGGCGGCAGCGCCTTCCCACGGATCGCTTTCCAGCTGCTTCATGCCCAGCGAGATGCGCTGCGTCTCGCGGTTGATGCGGATGATCTGCACGCGGACGGTGTCGCCGATGTTCAGCACTTCCGACGGGTGGTTGACCCGCTTGTAGCTGAGGTCGGTGACGTGGAGCAGGCCGTCAATGCCGCCCAGATCGACGAACGCACCATAATCGGTGATGTTCTTGACGACGCCGTCGATCACCTGACCTTCGGCCAGCGACTGGATCAGGCCGGTGCGCTGTTCGGCGCGGGTTTCTTCGAGCACGGCGCGGCGCGACACGACGATGTTGCCGCGGCGACGGTCCATCTTCAGGATCTGGAAGGGCTGCGGAATGTCCATCAGCGGCTGCACGTCGCGGACCGGACGGATATCGACCTGGCTGCCCGGCAGGAAGGCCACGGCACCGCCCAGATCGACGGTAAAGCCGCCCTTGACGCGGCCGAAGATCACGCCGTCGACGCGGTTGCCGGCGGCGAATTCATGCTCGAGCTTGTCCCATGCGGCTTCGCGGCGCGCGCGGTCGCGCGACAGCATCGCTTCGCCATGGATGTTCTCGACGCGGTCGACGAACACTTCGACTTCGTCACCGACCTTCAGATCGGCCTTCTGGCCCGGCGCGGCGAATTCGCGCAGCGGCACGCGGCCTTCGGACTTCAGGCCGACATCGATCACCGCCATGTCGTTTTCGATCGCGGTGACGGTGCCCTTGACGACGCGGCCTTCAAAGCCTTCATTGTCGCCAAGCGTTTCGTTGAGCAGCGCGGCAAAATCATCGCGCGAGGGGAATGCGGCCGTGGCCATAGAGCTAGGTCTTCCTCAACTGTCGTTGCTGGCCAGCCGGTTGTCTCCGGCGGTCTAGCCCGGCTTGAGGCCGGGCCAAGGCCAATCCGCCCGCCCGGCCCCGTGCCGGACGTGCATCCGGCGGGCAGAGCACAGGGTCGGAACGCGGCGCGGGCCGGAGGGATGCCCGATCCCGGGCCACCGCCGACGCTAAACGCCAAAGGGCGCGCCGGAATCCCGCCGCGCCTTCCCATTCCGTCCACGGTCAGCCGTCAGACCTGCCGCCCATAGCCCGAAAGCCAGCGCCCGGCAAGCGCACCGGGCGCTGGCCGGCAGCCAGAAACGGCAGATGCCGTCATTTCAGGCGGATAAGTCATGATTAACGACTTTGCATTATCGCTGCCCGCCATGTCACGCCCGCCCATCGCTGCCGCGGCTTTGTCCGTTGGCACGGCACCGGCTGCCCCTGCCCCCGCCAACCGGCGCTCGGGGCGCGCACGGGCATGAGCAAAAGCACCGCCCGCACGCCCGCCAAGCCCAATCCGCGGCTGCGCATCTTTCTGTGGGCGTTCATCATCAGCCTGATCTGCGGCGCGATCGAGTTTGGCGAGCCGCTTGAGGACGTGATCAAGGCCGGGCGCGACTATATTCGCCGCCAGCCGGCCAGCGGATCGATCGTCGTTGTCGGCGTCGATGACCGCACCGGCGCGGACATGGGCGGATTCGGCTTTGACCGCCGGGTCGATGCGCAGGTGATCGAAAATCTGTTCGCGATGGGCGCGAAGCGCGTGTTTTTCGACCGCATCTACGCCGATAACACCACGCCGGCGGCCGACCACGCCTTCATCGCCACGCTGAAACGGCACCGTGGCCGGGTGTTCCTCGGCGCGGCCAGCCCATGGGTCGACGGCAAGAGCGCGGTCGAAACCATTCCGGCCGCGCAGTTTCGCGCTGTCGCCGGCTATCGCTCGCTCAACGGCCTGTCGACGCCGTTCACGCTGTCGGCGAACCTCACCTACAGCGACACATTCGAGGGCCGCACCATCCCGTCGGTCTCGAGCGAGCTTTCGGGCGTACCGATCAGGGGCAAGGGCCATTACCGCCCCGACTGGTCGATCCGGATCGAATCGATCCCGTCCTTCAGCTTTTCCGATATCTACCGGAAGCGGATCAGGCCTGACCAGATTGCCGGCCGGGATGTTCTGATCGGCTGGACCGACCCCTCCTTCCGCGACATGCACAACATCCTGTCGCAGGGCATCAAGCCGGGTGTATTCTTTCATGTTGTCGGAGCCGAGACGCTGCGCCGTGGCACGCCCACCCGCCCCGGCTGGCTGCCGGCCTTTGCTTTCGGGACCGCACTGTCGATCATCTGCCTGCTGGCCAGACACCGGTCGACGATTGCCGCCACGGTCGCAGCAGCGGCGCTCGGCATGGGTGTGGTGCCGCTCTATCTCGATCATGTTCTGATCGAGGTCGATGTCGTGCCGGGCGCGCTACTGTTCGGCATCGTCGCCTACCGGATCACCATGTTGCGCCGGCAGCGCGAAACGCGCCGTCACCACCCGGCCTCGGGCCTGCCCAATCTGGTCGCGCTGGAAGAGGATCATGAACGCAATCCGGGCACGCTGATTGCCGCCAAGCTGCGCAACCATTCGGAAATCGCGGCCTCGTTCGAGGTCAAGGTCGAGCGCGAAATCTATGCCGAAATCCGCCGGCGCATCGGTGTGTCGGGGGATGCGAGCGAAATCTATCACGGCGATGATGCGCTGCTCTGGTTCACCCCCCAGCCCATGGGCCAGGAGCTCGCCAACCATCTGACCGGGCTGCACAAGCTGACCGCCCAGTCGATCCGCATCGGCGACCGGGAGGTCGACCTGCTGCTGTCCTTCGGCGTCGACGCCGATCCCGAACGCCCGCTCAGCAGCCGCATCGGCAGCGCGATCCTGTCGGCCGAGGAAGCCGCGCGCGGCAATGACGTCTGGAAGCTCTACGACCCGCAGCGCCTGCACCAGGCGGCATGGCAGCTGTCGCTGATGAGCAGGCTGGGCCAGGCCATCGAGACCGGCGAAGTGTGGGTCGCCTATCAGCCCAAGGTCGATATGGCGACGCGCGACATTGTCGGGGCCGAGGCGCTGGTGCGCTGGCTGCACCCGACCGCCGGTGCGATCAGCCCGGAACAGTTCGTCGCTGCTGCGGAGGCGCACAACCGCATCGGCCAGCTGACCTATTTCGTGCTCGAAACCGCGCTCCGCGATCTCGCCGGGCTGCGCGCCGCCGGCCATGACATCGGCATGGCGGTCAATCTGTCGTCGCAGATGCTCGACGATGCCGATCTCGTCCAGCGGGTCGAAACCCTGCTCGCGCGCTACGGCGTGCCCCGTGCCAAGCTGACGCTGGAGATCACCGAGACCGGCGAGCTGCTGTCAACGCCGGCCAAGATCGCGATGATGGAAAAACTGGCCGCGACCGGCGTCCAGATCTCGATCGACGATTATGGCACCGGCAATGCGACGCTTGAATATCTGAGCCGCCTGCCTTCGCAGGAAGTCAAGATCGACCGCACGTTCATCAGCGATCTCGACCGCAATGCCCAGAACCTGATCCTTGTCCGCTCCACGCTCGAAATGGCTCATAATCTCGGCCGCCGCGTCGTCGCCGAAGGGGTCGAAAACGAAGCGGTGATGCGGCTGCTGCGCGAACTCGGCTGCGACATCGCGCAAGGCTATCTGATCGGCAAACCGCTGCCCTGCACCCAGCTGTCGGCAATGCTTTCGGCCGATACCACCACGCAAAAGCTGCGGGTTGTCATTTCGTAAACGCCTCGTTAACCCTGATTTCTGGGCAAAGAATCATGTTCTGAGCCCGTGTCGATAAGGGGAACGATTATGGCTAAGAAGACTGCCCAGCAGGGCCGTGGTTTCTGGTCGCTCATCGGCGGGTTCTTCGGGATCCGTTGAGCTGATCTGAATATCAGTTTGTGATGGGGGGCTTCGGAGCGATCCGAAGCCCCTTTTGCTTGGCCGCCGTTCAGCCCCCGGCGGCGGCCCGGCGTGCGGCGCGCTGACGTTCGACGATCTCGATCGCGTGACTGACCGCCGCCTCGACCGACATGTAGCTGGTGTCGAGCAGCACGGCATCCTCGGCCTGGCGCAGCGGCGCGGTCGCGCGCGTCGAATCGCGCAGGTCGCGCGCCTTGATGTCGGCGAGCACCCGATCATAGCTCAGCCGCGATCCCGCGGCCGCCAGCTCGTCATGCCGGCGGCGGGCGCGAATCGCCGATGTCGCGCGGACGAACAGCTTGGCATCGGCGTCGGGCGCGACCACCGTGCCGATGTCCCGCCCGTCGAGCACCGCCCCGCCCGGGCGTGCGGCAAAGTTGCGTTGACGCTGGAGCAAGGCC
>DBAW01000272.1 GCA_002291855.1 Sphingomonas sp. UBA1000 | reverse complement strand
TGGCGCTCCATGCGCCGGGGCTGGCCGCGCTCGGGCTCGATCCGGGGCGACTGGTGCTGGGGGCGATGCCCGATGCGCTGGCGGTGCTGCGCGCGGCGGTCGAGGCGCTGCGTTGCAACGATGTCGGGCTGGTGGTGATCGAAATCTGGCATCAGCCCGCCATTCTCGACCTGACCGCGACCCGCAGGCTGGCGCTGGCGGCCGAGCGGTCGGGGGTGACGCCGCTGCTGCTGCGCATCGCCGCCCGGCCGATGCCCAGCGCCGCGCACACGCGCTGGGACGTGACGCCGGCCCTGTCCCGGCCGCTCATCGACGATGCGCCCGGGCATCCGGCGCTGGCCGCGCGGCTGGCCCGCCATTGTGGCGGACGGGCGGGCATGGATTGGCGAATGGAATGGGATCGTGACACAGGCAGTTTCCGTGCCGCAGCGCTATCTGGCGCTGTTCCTGCCCCTGCTGGCGACCGACCGGCTGCGGTCATCCGCCCGGGGCCATGGCGGCGCGCCGGCTGATCAGCCGCTCGTCCTGACCGAAAAGCTGCGCGGGGCGGACCGGATCGCGGCCTGCAATACCGCCGCGCTCGCTTTGGGGCTGGAGGCGGGCATGGCGCTGGCCGATGCGCGGGCGCGGGTGCCCGATGTCGTGGCCAGCCCGCATGATCCGGCGGCCGATCTGGCGCTTGTCGAGCGGCTGGCCGAGGATCTTGACCGGTTCACGCCGATGGTCGCGCTCGATCCGCCTGACGGGCTGATGCTCGACGTGACGGGATGCGCGCATCTGTTCGGCGGCGAAGCGGCGCTGGCCGCGCAGGTCGAGGCGCGGCTGACCGGGTTCGGCTTTGCCGTCCGCCATGCCTTTGCCGCCACGCCCGAGGGCGCGCGCGCGCTGGCCCGGTTCCAGAGCGTGCCTGCGGCAAACGAGGCGGCGGCGCTGCGCCGGCTGCCGGTCACCGCGCTTGAGCTGGAGGACGAGGCGCTGCGCGCGCTGCGCCGGGCCGGGCTGCGCACCATCGGCGATCTGGCCGGGCGGCCGCGTGCGCCGCTGGCGGCACGGTTCGGGGCGGAGGTGACCGACCGGCTCGATCGGCTGCTGGGGCTGGCCGACAGCCGCATCACCCCGCGCCGCCCGCCCCCGGCGCTGCGGTTCGAACGGCGCTTTGCCGAACCGCTCGGCCTGGCCGACAGCCTGATGACCGTGATCGGCGAGCTGGCGGCCGAGGCGGCGGCGGCGCTGGCCGCGCGCGACCGGGGCGGGCGCTGCTTCGTGCTGCGCTGCTATCGTTGCGATGGCCATGTCCGCCAGCTGATGGTCGACACCAGCCTGCCCAGCCGCGATCCGGCGCTGATCATGCGGCTGCTGCGCGAACGCATCGACGCGCTGGCCGATCCGCTCGATCCCGGTTTCGGGTTCGACATGGTGGCACTCGACATTCCCCGTGTTGAACCGCTCGCCCCGACCCAGCTGGCGCTGGAGGGCGGGGCGGTGCGCGAGGCCGAACTGGCCGGGCTGATCGACCGGCTGGCCGCGCGCCATGGCCGGGCGCGGCTGCGCCGGCTGGTGCCCGGCGACAGCCATGTTCCCGAACAGGGCGTGCTCAGCCTGCCCGCCGCCGAACGCCCGGCCCCCGCGCCATGGACGGCCCCCGCGCCCGGCGAGCCGCCGCTGCGCCCGCTGCATCTGTTCGATCCGCCCCAGCCGATCGAGGTGGTGGCCGCGGTGCCCGAAGGGCCGCCGCGCCGGTTCCGCTGGAAGGGCAATGTGCATGATGTCGTGCGCTATGACGGGCCGGAGAGGATCGCGCCCGAATGGTGGCGGCTGGCCGGGGGCGAGGGGCGGACCCGCGACTATTTCCGGATCGAGGATGCGCGCGGGCGGCGTTACTGGCTGTTCCGCCACGGGCTTTACGGCCGCGAAACACCGGCCCCGCGCTGGTTCCTGCACGGGCTGTTCGCGTGACGCCGGGCTTTGCCGAACTGGCGGCGGCGACCAATTTCTCGTTCCTGCGCGGCGCGTCGCATCCGGCGGAAATGGTCGCGCGGGCGATCGGGCTGGGCTGTGCCGGGCTGGGCATTGCCGATCGCAACAGCGTCGCCGGGGTGGTGCGCGCCCATGTCGCGCTGCGCGAGGCGCGGGAACGGGCGGCGGCCGACGGCGTCATGCTCCCCGATTTCCGGCTGGTCGTCGGCGCGCGGCTGGCCTTTGCCGACGGGACGCCCGACATCATCGCCTATCCGGCGACGCGCGCCGGCTGGGGGCGGCTGACCGGGCTGCTCAGCCTGGGCAATCTGCGCGCGGCAAAGGGCGAATGCATCCTGTATCTGGCCGATCTGATCGCCGATGCCGAGGATCTGCTGCTGATCGTCATGCCCGATGCGGCGGCGGACGGGGTTGATGACGCTGTGCTTCGCCGCCTTGCCGCGGCCGCGCCGGGGCGGCTGTGGCTGGGCGCGACGATGCCGCGCAGCGGCCGCGACCGGCGGCGGCTGATGCGGCTGGGCGAACAGGCGGGGCGGGCGGGGGTGTCGCTGCTGGCGACCGCAGATCCGCTCTATGCGCTGCCCGAGGACCGGGTGATCCATGACATATTGAGCTGCATCCGCATGGGCACCACCGTCATGGCGGCAGGACGGCGGCTGCTGCCCAATGCCGAGCGGCATCTGCACGGGCCGGCGGAGATGGCGCGGCTGTTCGCCGCCCGGCCCGATGCGCTGGCGGCGGGCCTTGATCTGATCGGCCGGATCTCCTTCTCGCTCGACGATCTGCGCTATTGCTATCCCAACGAGCCGGTGCCCGAGGGCTGGGACGCGCAGGGCTGGCTTGAACATATGGTGCGGCAGGCGGCGCTGGCGCGTTACGGCGATCCGCTGCCCCCGCGCGTGGCGGCGATGCTGGCCGAGGAGTTCACGCTGATCGCGCGCCAGCGTTACGCCCATTATTTCCTGACCGTGCATGATCTGGTGCGCTTTGCCCGCGCGCAGCAGCCGCCGATCCTGTGCCAGGGGCGGGGATCGGCGGCGAACTCCATCGTCTGCTTCCTGCTGGGCGTGACCTCGGTCGATCCGGTCGAGCACGATCTGCTGTTTTCCCGCTTCGTTTCTGAAGAACGCAGCGAGCCGCCCGATATCGATGTGGATTTCGAGCATGAGCGGCGCGAGGAGGTGATCCAGTATATCTATCGCCGCTATGGCCGCCACCGCGCCGCCATCGCCGCGACCGTCATCCGTTACCGCCCGCGCAGCGCGATCCGCGAGGTCGGCAAGGCGCTCGGCCTGTCGACCGACATCACCGCGCGGCTGAGCAGCACCATCTGGGGCAGCTTTGCCGACCGGGTGGAGGAAAAACGCTATCATGACGCCGGGTTCGACCCTGACGCGCCGGAGATTGCGCGGCTGCGTCGGATCGTCGACCGGCTGCTCGGCTTTCCGCGCCATCTGTCGCAGCATGTCGGCGGCTTTGTGCTGACCGAGGACCGGCTCGACGCGCTGGTGCCGATCCACAATGCGGCGATGGCCGGGCGCAGCTTCATCGAATGGGACAAGGACGATATCGACGCGCTGGGGCTGATGAAGGTCGATGTGCTGGCGCTGGGCATGCTCAGCTGCATCCGCCGCGCCTTTGATCTGATGCGCCGCCACGGGCTGGGCGATCATGATCTGGAGGTCGATCTCAAGGCCGATGATCCGCTGGTCTATGACATGCTGTGCCGCGGCGACAGCATCGGCGTGTTCCAGGTCGAAAGCCGGGCGCAGATTAACATGCTGCCCCGGCTGCGGCCGCGCTGCCTGTATGATCTGACCGTCCAGGTGGCGATCGTCCGCCCCGGCCCGATCGAGGGGGAGATGGTGCACCCCTATCTGCGCCGCCGCGCCGGGCTGGAAAAGGCCGAGCTGCCATCGCCCGCGCCGCCGCACGATCCGGAAGAGCTGCGCACCGTGCTCGGCCAGACCTATGGCGTGCCGCTGTTCCAGGAACAGGCGATGAAGCTCGCGATCGTCGCGGCGGATTTCACGCCATCGCAAGCCAACCAGCTCCGCCGCGCGATGGCGACCTTCCGCAATGTCGGCACGATGCACAATTTCAGGACCAAGCTGATCGAGGGCATGACCGCGCGCGGCTATGCCGCCGAATTTGCCGAGCGCTGCTTCAAGCTGATCGAGGGCTTCGGCAGCTATGGCTTTCCGGAGAGCCATGCGCTGTCCTTCGCGCGGCTGGTCTATGT
>DBAW01000224.1 GCA_002291855.1 Sphingomonas sp. UBA1000 | reverse complement strand
GAGGTCATCGCCGCCAATGTGGCCAGCATCAAGCGGGTGTTCGAACGCTTCCTGACCTTTGCCCCCGATGGCGAGGCGGGCGGGCCGACCGATGCGATCATGCTCGACAATGCCCAGTGGCTCGACGCGCTCGAATATATCCCGTTCCTGCGCGAGATCGGCCAGCATTTCTCGGTCAACCGGATGCTGAGCTTCGATTCGGTGCGGCTGCGGCTGGAGCGCGAACAGTCGCTGTCGTTCCTCGAGTTCAACTACATGATCCTCCAGGCCTATGATTTCCTGGAGCTGTCGCGCCGCGCCGGGTGCCGCCTGCAGATGGGCGGATCGGACCAGTGGGGCAATATCGTCAACGGCATCGAGCTGGCACGGCGCGTCGACGGCACCGAGGTCTATGGGCTGACGACGCCGCTCATCACCACCGCCGATGGCGGGAAGATGGGCAAGACCATGTCGGGCGCGGTGTGGCTGAACGAGGATGCGCTGCCGGCCTATGATTACTGGCAGTTCTGGCGCAACACCGACGACCGCGATGTCGGCCGCTTCCTGCGGCTGTTCACCGATCTGCCGCTCGACGAGATCGCCCGGCTGGAAACGCTCGAAGGCGCGGAGATCAACGAGGCGAAGAAGATCCTCGCCAATGAGGCGACCGCCATGTGCCGGGGCCGCGCGGCCGCCGAGGCCGCGGCGGAAACCGCAAAGCGGACGTTTGAGGACAATGCGGCGGGCGAGGCGCTGCCCAGCCACAGCGTCCCCGGCGGCAGCATCGGCATCGTCGACGCGCTGGTCGCGCTCGGCCTGTGCGCGTCAAAGGGCGAGGCGCGGCGGCTGATCAAGGGCGGCGGCGCGCGCATCGACGGCGCGAAGGTGGAGGATGAGGCGCTGGTCGTCACCCTTGGCGATGCGCCGGTGCGGGTGTCGGCGGGGCGCAAGCATCACGGGCTGCTGACGCGCTGACCGGCACGGCAGCGCCCTTCCCCCGACGCGCCTTCCCCCGACATGCCTTCCCTTGACGTGAACGACAGGCCGGGCAAGGTCATGGCGGCAACCGGCCTGCGCGCCGCGTTGCCGCTGCAACGAGAACAGGCCCAGCGCCAGTCTGGCCCGCCAGGAACAGGGATGCCCCGCCAATGACCGACACCGCCCCGCCCGCTGCCGACAGCGCCCCTTTCGTCCGCCCCGACGTGGCGGCGTTCCTGCAATTCCTGAACGCCATTCCCGGCCCGCGCATGCATGAACAGGATCCGGCGACCGCGCGTGCCGCCTATCTGATGATGAAGGATGTGGCCGATCTGCCGGCGGGCGATCTGGCCGTGCGCCGCGATCTGGCGATGCCCGGCCCGGCCGGGGAGATCCGCCTGCGGCTTTACGACGCCCGCGCCGAACGCGCGCCCGGCCCGGTGATGGTGTTTTTCCATGGCGGCGGGTTCGTGATCGGCGATCTCGACAGCCATGACGGTTTTTGCGCCGAAGCCGCCCGCGCGCTCGACCTGCCGGTGGTCGCGGTCGATTACCGGCTGGCCCCCGAACATCCGTTTCCCGCCGCCCCCATCGACTGCGAAGCGGCGGCGCGCTGGATCGCGGCCAGCCCCGAACTGATCGGCCGCAATGTGACCGGGCTGGTGCTGGCAGGGGACAGCGCCGGCGGCAATCTGACCATCGTCACCGCGCTTGCGCTGCGCGACGCGCCGGCGGCGGTGCCGGTGATCGCGATGTGGCCGATCTATCCGGTGGTCGATGACGGCGCGGCCTATCCGTCATTCCGTGCCTTTGCCGATGGTTTCCTGCTGACCGGGGACAGCATGCGCTGGTTCTCCGACCATTACCGCGCGGTGGCGGGCGATGTGCGCAACACGCCGATCCTCGCCGATCCCGCCGGGCTGCCGCCCTGCCTGATCGTGACCGCCGGGCTGGATCCGCTGCGCGATCAGGGCCGCGCCTATGCCGGGCGGCTGATCACCGCAGGGGTGCCGACCAGCTACCGCGAGGCACGGGGGAACATTCACGGCTTCATCACGCTGCGCAAGGCGATCCCCTCGGCCGCCGAGGAGTGCGCCGGCTGTTTCAAGGTGCTGGCGGCGATGATTGCCGAGGCGACGGGCGGCCCCGCATGAACGACCTGCCCTACCGCCCCTGTGTCGGGGTGATGCTGGTCAACCCCGCCAGTCGCGTCTTTGTCGGCCAGCGCATCGATACCACGCTCGATGCCTGGCAGATGCCACAGGGCGGCATCGATCCGGGCGAGGACCCGGCAGCCGCCGCGCTGCGCGAGCTGGGCGAGGAGACCGGCATCGCCGCCAATCTCGTCCGGCTGGAGGCGCAATCGCGGGCGCCGCTCGATTATGATCTGCCGCCCGACCTGCAGGCGCGGGTCTGGGGCGGCCGCTATCGCGGGCAGCGCCAGACCTGGTTCCTTGCCCGTTTTCTGGGCGAGGACCGCGATATCGACATCGCCACCGCCCATCCCGAGTTCAGCGCCTGGCAATGGGTGGCCCCGGCACGGCTGCCCGAGCTGATCGTGCCGTTCAAGCGCGCGCTTTATGAGGCGGTGCTGGCGGAGTTCGCGCCGCTGCTGTGACGCGGTGGGCGTGCGGAGCGTTTGTTGCGCGCCCCGCGGCAGGTTGTTTGTTGCGCGCCTGTCGGCGCGGTGGCGGCACCGGGTTGTTTGTGGTGCGGCTGACGCCGCACGGGCGGCACCGGCCC
>DBAW01000034.1:6850-7181 GCA_002291855.1 Sphingomonas sp. UBA1000 | reverse complement strand
GCGGTCAGCCCCGCAAGCCCGCCGCCGGGGCGCACCGCCTGCCCGTCGCCATCGTCGCTGACCGTCAGTTCCAGCCCGCCCGCCTGCTGGATCAGCGCGATGCGGCAGGCGCGCGCGCCCGAATGACGGATCACGTTGGTCACCGCCTCGCGCAGCGCCATGGCGAGCACCGCGCTGGTGCCGGGGTCGATCGCCTCGGCATCGCCTTCGATCTCGCAGGCGATCCCGGCCGCCGCGAGCGCGGCCTTGGACCCGGCGATCTCGCGCGCCAAGCTTGCACCGGTCATGCCGCTGACGGCGGCGCGCACCTCGGCCAGCCCCTCGCGCGCGG
>DBAW01000034.1:0-6530 GCA_002291855.1 Sphingomonas sp. UBA1000 | reverse complement strand
TCGGCCAGCCCCTCGCGCGCGGCGGCGGCGACATCGCGCATCTCGGCGGTGGCCTTGTCCGGGGCCGTGTCGGCAAGCCGCGCGGCGAGATCGGCCTTGATCGCGATCAGGGTGAGCGTGCGGCCAAGCAGGTCGTGCAGGTCGCGCCCGATCCGCTCACGCTCGGCAGCGGCGGCGAACTGGCGCACTTCGCCCTGTGCAGCGGCCAGCGCCCGGTTCTTGTCCTGCAACGCGGCGCGCGAGATGTTGCCGATGCCGACCATGATCATCAGGAACACGCCCAGCACCCAGTAGAGCGGGTGCTGCCCGGTCGCCAGCGCCAGACCGGAGCTGGCGGCGGCAAAGCCGCCCACCCCCAGGCCCGCACGCCAGGCGGGGCGAAGTTCGGCGATCATCGCCGCGGCATAGACCGCGATCACCGTCCAGTTGCTGTTGGTGAAGGCAAGCGCGAAGGACAGCAGCAGCGCGGTGACCGCGAGGGCGATCAACCGCCACCCCGCCGCCTTCAATGACAGGCAATAGACCGCGAGAAACGCCGCCAGCCCCGCCCCGGCGGCGATCATCTGCTGCGCGCTCGGCAGCTTGATGAACCACGGGATGAAGAACAGCGGCAGATAGGCCAGCCAGATGGCCGGATGATCGATGGCATCCCATCGCAGCATCCGGCCCCCGTGCCGCGCGCCCTGCCCGGCCCTGCCCATCTCAACGGGCCGGTTCATCTCAACGGGCCTGCTGGTGCTCGCCCGTCCAGGCGAACAGGGCGGCGGCGAGCGTGATGAGCACCAGCGGCCCGGCGTGCAGCCAGAGGTTGGCGGCGTCGCGCTGGCCAGCCGCCATCAGCGCGATTTCGCCCAGATGATAGGATGGCAGCGCCCAGGCGATGGTCTGCATGGCCTGCGGCAAGACGGCAATCGGCATCCACAGCCCCCCCATCACGGCCATCGCCAGAAACACGATATTGGCAACCGCGATCGCGCCTTTCTGACCAAGCCGATAGCCGACGCCAAGCCCGATCAGCGCGAAAGGGATGATCGCCAGCGTGTGCACGGTCACCAGCATCGCCCATTGCAGGGCACCGAGCGATACGCCCCCGGCGATCCCGAGCGCATAGACCAGCATGAAGGCGATCATGCTGAACACCGTGGTCGTGGCGACCCTGGCCGCGATCTGCGCGCCGGCGGGCATGGGCGAGAGGCGCTTCAGCTCCAGCTGGCCGCTCTCACGCTCGGCGGCGATGTTCGCGCCAAAGCCGAACAGCGCCGGGCCCATCACCGCAAACACGCCGAAGGTGGCGAGCGTGCGGGTCGCCACCTCGGCGCTTCCCTGCCCCATCGCGAGCGCGAACAGGGCGTAGAAAGCCGGCGGCATGGCGATGGTGGGGATGATGAACTGCGGCATGCGCGCAGACTTGATGATCTCGGCCCAGCTTTCGCGGGCATAGACGGCGGATGCGGGAGCGATCAGAGCGGACATCATGCGGCCTCCTTCAGGACGGTGCGGCTGGCGCGGACAAGATTGGCAAGGGCGTCTTCAAGGCTCGCCCCGGTGACTTCGAAATGCGCCACCGCCGGATCGAGCGCGAAGGCCGCTTCCAGCGTCGGGCGCGGGTCGGTGGTCAGCAGCGAGAGATCGGCCCCCACCGTCTCCACCCTGACCACGCCGGGCAGGGCGCGGAAGCGTTCGGCGGGCAGGCGGGTGCGCAGCCGGATCGCGGTCGCCGCCACCTGCGCCTTGATCGCAGCCGGGGGACCATCGGCGATGATCCGGCCGCCTGCGATCACGACGATCCGGTCGGCCAGCGCCTCGGCCTCGTCCATATGATGGGTGGCGAGCAGCACGCCGGCCCCTGCATCGGCCTTGGCGCGGACCACATCCCACATCGCGCGGCGCGATTCGGGATCGAAGCCGGTGGTGGGTTCATCGAGCACCAGCAGATCGGGCGACCCGGCGATCGCCATCGCAAACTGCACCTTGCGCGCCTCACCGCCCGAAAGCCGGTCGCAGCGGCGACCCGCCAGCGCGGTCAGACCCGCCTGTTCGAGCGCGGCGGCGGTCGGCAGGCGGCGCGCGAAATAGCCGGCGTGAAGATTGACAGCCTCGGCCACGGTGAGGGTTTCGGGCAGGCCGCCCGCCTGCAGCATGATCCCCATGCGCGCCCGGGCCAGCTGATCGGACGGATCGCGGCCGAACAGGCGCGCCCGGCCATCATCGGCCCTCAGCCGGCCGGTCAGCAGCCCCGCGACGGTCGACTTGCCCGCCCCGTTGGGACCAAGCAGGGCGGTGACCGATCCGGCCTCCAGCGTGAAGTCGAACCCGTCCAGCACGCGGTGCGCGCCATAAGCCTTGGTCACGCCTTCGAGCGAGGCGATGAGCGATGAAGGGGTGGAAAGCATGATCGTTCTCCTGACGCTGGAGAACGACCTAGCCCGCGGACGGATGACATCGCAGTGCCCGGCGTCAGCGCGGCGACATGACGGATGTCACCCCCGGCACCGCGTCTTTCGTGTGCGGCCATGCGCCTCCGCGGCGGCGGCCTATCTGGCGGCGCGGGCGCGCCACATGGCTGCCTTGGCGGGATCGCGGCGGACCCCGAGGCCCAGATCATGGAGCCGGGCCAGCCTGCGCATCGCTTCGGCAAGGCCCGGCTGGTCGCTCCCGACATGGACCGGCATCACCTGCGCCGGCGCGCGGCCGACGGCGGGCGAATAGATATAGACCATGCCCGAAACCGGGGTTGCGGCGCGCCGATAGAGCTAGGCTGCGCGACGATGATCCTGCGGCACCCCGGTGCCGGTTTCATAGGCGATGCCCAGCGCCAGCTGCGCTGCCTTGTCTCCGTCATCGGCCCGGCACCGGATCGCGGCGAGATCGTCGCCCATCGGGCACGAAGCCCGGAGCGCCGCGACACACCCCGGCAGCGCCAGCAGCATGGCGGCGAGCAGCGCGGGCCGCACCATGCCAACCCGCCCTTGCCTGCCCTTGCGCGCACCATTGCCGATCATCCGCACCTCCCGTGCCGACCGCCGACAGGCTGGCCGGGTGGCGGCGGATTTTCAATCCCGCCGGGCAGCTGACGAACCCTGGCGGGCAGGGACACGACGCCCCCGGTGCCGCCAGCCCGGGAACATGGCCCGGTGGCGGCGGATCACCGGGCCGGAACCCGCGTCAGAACCGTGCCGACACCGCCACATAGGCCTGGCGCGGACGGCCGGGGTCGATCCCCTGGCCGGCACCGGGCCGCACCCGCGCCCAATAGTCGGAATCGAGCAGATTGGTGATGCCGGCACCGATCATCACCGGGCCGAACACTGGCACATCGACCGACAGGTCGACGACCTGATAGGCGGGAATGTCAAACTCCGGCCGGTCATTGTCCGACCCGTTCTGGCGGCCGACCGCGGTCAGCAGCAGCGCGGCGCGGGCGCCCGATTCGGCGATCCAGCTGGCCGAGGCGCGCAGCACATGGCCGGGCGCATATTGCGGCCGGAAGCCGGCAGCGGCTCCGCTGCGGAAGCGCGCATCGAGCAGCTGGACATTGGCGCTCAGCCGCAGCGTGTTGGCCGAGGTGCCGGCAACGCCGTCCGGCCCGAGCAGGTCGAGACTGGCGGCGAGATCGATCCCGTCATTGCGCATCGAGCCGACATTCTGCCGACGCGCACCGCCCGCCCCGACCGCCCCGAACGGCGCGGCCGCCGGCAGCGGCCCGGCCAGAAAGCCGACCTGATCGTCAAGCAGCACGCGGAACAGGCTGGCGTCGAGCCGGGTCCCCGGCAGCGGCCGCCACTGCGCGCCCAGTTCATAGCTGGTCGAATAGCTGGCCTCGAACTCCTCGGCAGCATCGACGCCGGCCTGGAAGGTCACGCCATCATTATAAAGAAGCGGCTTGAACCCGCGCGACGCATTGCCGACCAGCTTGAGCCGGGGAGTCACGTCCCAGGTCGCCCCCAGCCCCCACAGCGCGACCGTCTGTTCGTTGCGGCGATTGCCGAGCTGACCGTTCGCTGCGCCCGGCCCGCCGCCGGTGACCGAGCCGATGCCGAGATCGAGCCGTTCGGTCACGCGCTGGCGCAGCCGCTCCAGCCGCACGCCGGGGACGAGCTGAAGCGCACCGAGGTCAATCTTGGCCTCGGCAAAGGCGGCGAGCACATTGCCCTTGCGCGCCACCCGCGCCAGCGCGCCGGCAGTGCCCAGCCGGTCGGTCGCCGACGCGCCCTTGTCGACCGTGACCGGCGAGGACGAGCGGAACGCCATCGCGCCGAGGGTCAGCACATGCGGCCCGACATCGCGGCGCAGGCGCAGATCGACCGCGCCGGTGCGGAACAGCTGGGTCTGGCGGATGAGCACATTCTGATCGGGAATGATCTGCCCGAAACTGCCCCCGGCCTGCCGCCAGCTGGTGCGTTCATATTCGCTGTACCAGCCCCGCGCGGTGACATGGGTTTCGTCGTCAATATCCCATTCAAGCGCCGCCGACGGCACGAACCGTTCGATGAACAGCCGGTCGCGCGGGGTGGAGGAATCCTGCGGCGATGCGGCAAAGCGCGCCGCGCTCAGGCCGCCCGGCTCGCCGTAACGGCCCCGGTCATAATCCACGGTCAGCGTCGCGGTCAGCGTTTCGCCGGTATAGGCGGCGCGCGCGCGGCCGCTCAGCTGGTTGAAATCGCTGTTCACCCGGCGCGGGCCATCGCCCGCATTCCAGACGATATGGCCATCCAGCCCGACCCGGCCGTTCGACACCGCCAGCCGCGCCAGCGCCGAGCGAAACGCGTCGGACCCGGCGGCAAGCTTGACGATCCCTTCCTGCCCGGCCTCACGACGCGGGCCGACCAGCGCATAGTTGAGCACGCCGCCCGGCTGCGGCCCGTGCAGCAGCCCGGCCCCGCCGCGGATGAACTCCACCCGGTCGACCAGCTCCATCGGCGGGATGATATAGGCGGCCGGATAGCTATAGGCATCGGGCACCAGCGGCACCGCATCGGCAAGCGTCAGCAGGTTCCAGCTTTCATGCGGCTCGCCCAACCCGCGATAGCTGACGCTTGCCCAGCTGCCGTTCGACACTTCGGAAACCAGCAGGCCGGGAATGTCGGCAAAGGCCTGACGCAGATTGCGCCCCTCGACCAGCGGCAGATCGCGCATCACCGTGACGTCCGCCAGCTTGCCGGCAAAGATGAACGGGCCGGACACTTCGGGAAAGCGTTCATCGAGGCGGGTGCCGGTGACGATGATCGACCCGGTTTCGCCCGAGGCCGGCGGCGCGGCATCGGCGGCGACTGCCTGCCCCGACATGTTCAGCCCGGCCGCCAGCGCGGCGCAAAACACCATCTTATTGCGCATCTGTTTCCTCGGTGGAACGAATGCGCGCTAAATATTGACACGCATTCTCATTAGCAAGCGTGTCGGCGATGAGAACTTGATGTCGATTAGATTTGCCGGGGCAATGAAACCCGGCGGGCGGGCGACCGGGCAGGCCACAGCAGAGGCGGGCCGCCCGGTCGACACCGATTACCAGCCTCAATAACTGCAGGTGCGCGAGGACACGCTTTCCACCGACACCACCCGGCCATCCTGCGAATGCAGAATCAGGCACTGGCGCGAGGCGGCGCGCCAGAAGGTGATGTAGCGCCCCTCATCGGTGCGCTTGTTGTCGCGCATTGCAAAGCCGCGCCGCGTCAGTTCGCCAATGGCGGCGTCGCGCGGGCGGCCTTCAAGGTCGTTGATGCCGGCATAATCGGCATAGCCGCCGCCGAAATGATTATAGGGGCGATAGGCGGTCTGGCTGCCACGCTCGCGCACCCCCTGTTCATAGCCATGGCTATAGGCGTCGGTGCGGCCATAATTGTGATAGGACTGGTTGTAGAGGCCGTCGCGATAGCCGCGCTCGAACTCGGCGGTGCTGCGCTCGTCATTGTAACGGTCTTCGCGGTGATGCGATTTGCTGGCCAGCGCGGCAATGCCGAGCAGCGCCGCCGCGCCGATCGCGACCGCCGCCGCCGTGTCGCCCTTGCCGCCTTTCTGGTTGCAGTCGGCGGCGGTGGTCTGGGTCACGGCCTCGAACCGGCCGTCATGGGTCACGACCTTCACGCATTCGCGCGTGTTGCCGTTCCACCAGTAATTGATCTTGCGGTCATCGTCGGTCGAGCCATGGATGAATGAAAAGCCGCGCGTTTCCAGCTGGGTCTCGCCCCCGGCCGCGCGCGCGCCGATCAGGTCGCGCACCGAGCCCGGCGCGGGTGCGGCGGCCAGCGGCTGGGCGATCAGCCCGGCCAGCGCCGTGGCGGCGATCAGTTTCGTCCTGCGCATGACAATCCCCTTTCCCCTCTTGTCGACAAAGTTTTGGCGCGGCCGGGCGTTCAGTCCCCGGCCACGAACACATCGGGAATCTCGTAGCGTTCGGCCCCGAGCGTCGCGATCGTCCGGTCGCCGTCGCGTCGCGCGGCGATGGGCAGCGCGGCCGTGCCATCGGCCTGAGCGGTGCCGAAGCTCAGAAACCGCCCGGCGCGATCGAAAAAGATCAGCCGCACCACGCCGCC
>DBAW01000255.1 GCA_002291855.1 Sphingomonas sp. UBA1000 | reverse complement strand
TGCAGGAGGTGTGCAACGCGCTGTTCGATGCGCTCTTTCACATCCTGCCGCTGTCGACGCAGATGGACGCCGTCGATCCGACGCCGGCACGGGCGCGGGCCGAAATGGCCTGGGATGCCGAGGCCAAGGCCAAGCTTGACGCCATCCTTGAGGCCCAGCCGGTGCTGGTGCGCATTTCGGCCGCCAAGCGGCTGCGTGATGCCGCCGAACGCGCCGCGCGCCGGCATGGCGAGCATCTGGTGACGGCCGAGCGCCTCGCCGATGCGCTGCTCGAAGGGCAGCCGGCATGAACATTTCACCCTTTTCCCTTCGTCCCGCCGGCCATGCGCCGGGATCGGGCGGGGAGCATGAATCCGCACGGCGACTGGCGTCGTGCGGAGGTCGCCCGGAGGCGTTCGCGCCGCATTGTTACCGGCCGGGCAGATTGGAGACGGAAGCATGAGCGATACCAGAGACGATCGCTTCGGTCCGGGGACCTATCTCACCCCAGACGAAGCGAAGGAATTCCACAAACTGTTTGTCAGCAGCTTCATCCTGTTCACGCTGGTGGCCATCGTTGCCCACTTCCTTGCCTGGATGTGGCGGCCGTGGATTCCGGGGCCTGACGGTTATGCGGCGCTGCAGACTGGCGTGGATTTCGCCAGCACCGCCATCACCAGCCTGATGGTCTGAGGGGAGGACGAGACATGTGGAGAATTTGGCTGATTTTCGACCCGCGTCGTACGCTGGTCGCACTTGCCGTGTTCCTGTTCGTGCTCGCGCTGATGATCCATTTCATCCTGCTCAGCACCGACCGGTTCAACTGGCTCGATGGACCGAAGAAGGCGGCTGCCGTGGCAACGGCGCCGGCCGCGACGGATCAGGCAACACCCTGATCCGCTCGTCGGGACGGGACGGCTTCGGCCTGTCCCGTCCCAGCCGGCCGGTCTGACCGGCCGGCTGACCGGCCCGGGAAACCGGAGCTATTAATCGCATGCATGCCCGCCAGCAGGCAGGGGAGGGGTTAAGTCATGGCGCTCTTGAGCTATGAACGAAAGTACCGCGTCCGTGGCGGGACGCTCATCGGGGGCGACCTGTTCGACTTCTGGGTGGGCCCGTTTTATGTCGGGTTCTTCGGGGTCACTGCGGCGTTCTTCTCGCTGCTCGGCACCGGGCTGATCCTGTATGCGGCCTCATTGGGGCCGACCTGGAACCCGTGGCTGATCTCGATCGAGCCGCCCGATCTGTCCTACGGCCTGGCGCTCGCGCCGCTGCGCGAAGGCGGGTTCTGGCAGATCATCACCGTCTGCGCGATCGGCGCATTCGGCAGCTGGGCGCTCCGCGAGGTCGAAATCTGCCGCAAGCTCGGCATGGGCTATCATGTGCCCATCGCCTTCGGCGTGGCGATCTTCGCCTATGTGACGCTGGTCGTTATCCGGCCGATGCTGCTGGGCGCCTGGGGGCATGGCTTCCCCTATGGCATCTTCAGTCATCTCGACTGGGTGTCGAACACCGGCTACCAGTATCTGCATTTCCACTACAATCCGGCGCACATGCTGGCGGTGTCGTTCTTCTTCACCACCACGCTTGCCCTTGCCATGCATGGCGGGCTGGTGCTGTCGGCGACGAACCCGCCCAAGGGCGGCACCGTCAAGACGCCGGAATATGAAGATACATTCTTCCGCGACCTGATCGGCTATTCGGTCGGCACGATGGGCATCCACCGCGTCGGGCTGCTGCTCGCGCTCAATGCGGGCTTCTGGAGCGCGGTGTGCATCGTGATCTCCGGACCGTTCTGGACCCGCGGCTGGCCCGAATGGTGGACCTGGTGGCTCAATCTGCCGATCTGGTCCTGAGGAGGCACGCGCCATGTCCCGCTATTATTCGCTGTTCAACGAGATCCAGCTGCGCACGGCCCCCGAATATGGGGTGCCGCTGCCGGCGGGGAACGACCCGCGCCTCGGCAAGGGCGGCTATAACTACTGGATGGGCAAGCTGGGCGCGGCCCAGATCGGCCCCTTCTATCTGGGCAAGCTCGGTCTCGCCTCGCTTCTGCTCGGCTTTCTCGCGTTCGAGATCATCGGCCTGAACATGGCCGCTTCGGTCAACTGGAACCCGGTCGAGTTCGTGCGCCAGCTGCCTTGGCTCGCGCTTGAGCCGCCGGGGCCGGAATGGGGATTTTCGCCCTTTGTGCCCCTGGCTCAGGGGGGCTGGTGGATCCTTGCCGGCTTTTTCCTGACCGCGTCGATCCTGCTCTGGTGGCTCCGCACCTTCATGCGCGCCAAGGCGCTCGGCATGGGCACGCATATTCCATGGGCGTTTGCGAGCGCGATCTGGCTCTATCTCGTTCTCGGCTTCATCCGCCCTGCGCTGATGGGCAGCTGGTCAGAAGCGGTGCCGTTCGGCATCTTCCCGCACCTTGACTGGACGGCGGCTTTTTCGATCCGGTACGGTAACCTGTTCTACAATCCGTTCCACTGTCTCTCGATCGTGTTCCTTTACGGCTCGACGCTGCTGTTTGCGATGCATGGCGCAACGATCCTTGCCACTGCCCGCTACGGGGCCGAGCGCGAGATCGAGCAGATCACCGACCGCGGTACCGCCACCGAGCGCGGTGCCCTGTTCTGGCGCTGGACCATGGGCTTCAATGCCAACATGGAATCGATCCATCGCTGGGCATGGTGGTTTGCGGTGCTGACGACGCTGACCGGCGGTATCGGGATCCTGCTGACGGGCACTGTCGTCGACAACTGGTACCTTTGGGCGGTCGAGCATCATTATGCCCCGTCTTATCCCGACAGCGGCACCATCGATCCGGCGACGCTGCCGCCGGTGCCGATGGAAAA
Source organism: Sphingomonas sp. UBA1000 (assembly GCA_002291855.1). Classification (GTDB taxonomy): domain Bacteria; phylum Pseudomonadota; class Alphaproteobacteria; order Sphingomonadales; family Sphingomonadaceae; genus Sphingomonas_B. The sequence goes on along the minus strand of DBAW01000255.1, from coordinate 2,921 downwards.
TCCGCCGGCCGCTCCGGCCGCACTCTAAGCGAGGACCGCGCTATGAACCGTCACCTCGTCCTTGTCGCCGGCATCCCAGCGCTGATGGCCCTTGCCGGATGCGAACTGGGCCCGAAGAAGATCGAACAGACCGGCTATCGTGGCGCGGGCCTCGCCCAGGTCATCGACACCGACAACATCAAACCGGCGGGGACCATTCCCCCGCCGCCCTATCCGCTGCCGGCGGACGAAGGGCCCAAGGCGTCCGAAGTCTATGAGAATGTCCAGGTTCTGGGCGGCCTGTCGGCTGAGCGTTTCAATCATCTGATGGCATCGATCACCCAATGGGTGTCGCCGGAACAGGGCTGTAACTACTGCCACAATCCGGAAAACATGGCGTCGGACGAGATCTATACCAAGGTCGTCGCCCGGCGGATGTTGCAGATGAACCTGAAGATCAACGCCGCCTGGTCGCCGCATGTCAAGCAGACGGGCGTGACCTGCTATACCTGCCATCGCGGCCAGCCGGTTCCGGCCAATGTCTGGGCGCGCAAGCCGGTTGATGATCCCTCGACCATCCGCGGCAACAAGCGCGGCCAGAACAGCCCGGACGTCGACGTCGCCTATGCGTCGCTGCCCAACCGGTCGTTCGAGGATTATCTGTCGTCCAATCCCAAGGATGCGCGCGTGGCATCGTCCAGCGCCTATCCGGGCTGGAATCCGGGCGTCGGGACCCGCAGTGCCGAAGACACTTATGGCATCATGATGCATCTGTCCTCGGCACTTGGCGTCAACTGCACCTATTGCCACAACAGCCAGTCCTTCCGGTCATGGCCGCTCAGCCGGGCGCAGCGTGCGACCGCCTGGTACGGCATCCGCATGGTCCGTGACATCAATCATGGCTATATCTCGCCGCTCCAGGCGGTGTTCCCGGCCAACCGCAAGGGACCGCTGGGCGATCCTTACAAGGTCAACTGCCTGACCTGCCATCAAGGCCTGCCCAAGCCGCTTGGCGGGCAGAGCATGATTGCCGATTATCCCTATCTGCGGATCGCAGCCGCCGGCCCGCCGCCCGCTCCTGAAGCGGCGGCCCCGGCTCCGGCTGAGACCGCACCCGAAGCGCCTGCCGCTCAGTAACGCCCGCAGCCAGGCGTAGGCCTTGGTCACTCCGGACCCTGTCCGGGGTGACCTTTTTTATCTGCGGGCCACGCGTTTTGTGTGGCGCAAGCGGCCATGGCACGATCACCGCGCTGGATGGCGGATCGGCGCTGACGACAGGCCATTTTCGGGGTCTGTCTTTGCTCTGACGTGGGCGCATGTTGGCGGGCATTCCGCCTCGCGTGTCTTGCGGCTGGCGGCAACCGCGTCCGGGATTGGAGCATTTTCAAGCCGGATGGACACACCCGGCGACTCGGAAAATGCCGTAGATTAAAGGCCTTCGGATTGGAAATCTCTCTGGCGGCGGGGCCGGCCAGGCGTTGGTCTGACCGACAAGGCCAGCGCCGCATGCCAGGACGACGCGGCGGCGGGCGCGGACGCCCGGCAATCCGAAGCGCTTCGGGGCGTCGCGCTGACGCCGGCTATCGGTTCTGGCGGCGCTTCAGCGTGGCGGATCGAGATCCTTGCGGGCCTGATCCTCTGCGCGCCGGCGCTCCGGCCATCGCGCCTCGTTCGCTTTGCCCTGTGGCGTGTCGAGGGGATGCTGGTTGCCCGGCCGCCTGAGGAACCGGGCAAGGGCGATCGCCGCGATCGCGACGCCAGCGATCAGGGTGAATAGCGCGAGGGCGGGCACAAGCTGGTCGCTGGTCATGCGCGATCAACGGCCCCGGCAGGACCGGGTTCCGGCCGATGGCCGCGACATCCCGCGACAAAATCGTGGCTCCTTCGACAAAGGGGCACGACAATCCTCTATGATAAAAGGGTGTCGGACGGGTTTTCCCCTCCCGTTCGCCGGCATACCCGGATCGGGCCTCGCTCTTCCCCCCCTTGGAGCGAGGCCCTTTTCACATCCGCAGCGCTGCGGCAGGCAAGTTGGATGATCCTATGCTGGCTATGTGCGCGGCCAGTCGGCGTGCGCCATGAATGGCACCATCCGGTGCCACGCAGCCGGGGCGGGCGTGACGTGGTCGCGCTGCACCCGATCTGTCACCGCATGGTCCACGCCCATTTTTCGAACGTCCAGCTCGCCCGCATAGGGGCCGACCGCGCGGCGATCGCCAGCGACCCGGAAATCGCACGCTTCTTGCGCTGGATCGCCGACAAGCCGCCCGATTTTCACGCCCCGACCATGGGCCGGCGGCGCTAGAGCGGTCTGGTCGGCAGCGCAGACCGGGCGCATGCTGCCCCTGCGGGACTGCGCCGGTCCACCGGTGTGAGCTTTTGCCTCGGTCTGGCTATCATTGTCGGGCGGGGCCAGGCGGTTTCGGCCAAGCCCCGTTCCCGAACATCGCGGCAGGCGGATCAGGCCGCGGCCGGCACCCGGCTGAGTGCGCAGCGCGACCAGCATTCGCTCAGCGCCTCAACCAGCCGGTCGATATCGCCGTCGTCATGGACGGGCGACGGGGTGATCCGCAGCCGCTCGGTGCCGCGCGGCACCGTCGGATAGTTGATCGGCTGGACATAGATGGCGTGGTTTTCGAGCAGCCAGTCGCTGATCTGTTTGCAGTGGCGCGGATCGCCAACCATCACCGGGATGATGTGGCTGGGATTGTCGAGCATCGGGATGCCCGCGGCCTTCAGCCGGGCGCGCACGGTCGCCACCCGCTCACGGTGCGCCTCGCGCTCGGCATTGCTGTCCTTCAGATGGCGGATGCTGGCGGTGGCACCGGCGGCCAGCGCCGGGGGCAGGGCAGTGGTGAAGATGAAGCCCGAGGCAAAGCTGCGGACGAAATCGCACACCGCGTGCGAACCGGCGATATAGCCGCCCATCACGCCATAGGCCT
>DBAW01000134.1:482-6542 GCA_002291855.1 Sphingomonas sp. UBA1000 | reverse complement strand
CGACGTGTTCGCGCCCTTGTGCGCGGGCCAGCGGCTGGGGCTGTTCGCCGGCTCGGGCGTGGGCAAATCGGTGCTGCTGTCGATGCTCGCGCGCTGGACGGCGTGCGATGTCGCGGTGATCGGCCTGATCGGCGAGCGCGGCCGCGAGGTGCAGGAATTCGTCGAGGACGATCTGGGACCGGACGGGCTGGCGCGCAGCGTCGTCGTCGTCGCCACGTCCGACGAACCGGCGCTGATGCGGCGGCAGGCGGCGTGGACGACGCTCGCCATCGCCGAATATTTCCGCGATCAGGGCCTGCATGTGCTGTGCCTGATGGACTCGGTCACGCGCTTTGCGATGGCGCAGCGCGAAATCGGGCTGGCGAGCGGCGAGCCGCCGGCGACCAAGGGCTATACGCCGACCGTGTTTGCGGAGCTGCCGCGCCTGCTCGAGCGCGCGGGGCCGGGGCGGCCGGGGCAGGGCGCGATCACCGGCCTGTTCACCGTGCTCGTCGATGGCGACGATCATAACGAACCGGTCGCCGATGCGGTGCGCGGCATTCTGGACGGCCATGTCGTGATGAGCCGCCGGATCGCCGAACGCGGCCGCTATCCGGCCATCGACGTGCTGAAATCGGTCAGCCGCACCTTGCCCCATGCCCATAGCCCGGCCGAAAACACCGCGCGCATCGAGGCGCGGCGGCTGATGTCGCTGTATCAGGACATGGAGGACATGGTCCGGCTCGGTGCCTACAAGGCCGGGGCCAGCCCCGAGGTCGACCAGGCGATCGAGCTGGCACCCGCGATCGAGGCGCTGATCAACCAGGGCAAGGATGACCGCGGCCGCGCCGGCGCGACCTTTGCCGCGCTGGGCGAGATCATCGGCGCGCCGGACGCTGACGAGGCAATGCCCGAAGAGAGCGCCTATGACGGGGCCGCGTTTGAAGGCGCGGAGCATGATGGTCCCGGCCATGGCGGAGCCGGGGCGGAGGCCACGCACCATGTGCCCGGCCAGCCCGATGACCTGATGCGCGAGGCGGCATGAAGACGCCCTATCACGCGGCGCTGACGATCCAGCAGCGCACCGTCGACCAGATCAAGGTCGAGATCAGCGTCGCCATCGACACCGCCGACCGGCTGCACCGCCGCGCCACCGAGGTGCAGGCGGCGATCCATGCCGAGCACCGTGTGGCGGCAGCCGATTGGCGGCTGCCCGAAAACCGGTATTTCCTGCGGATGCGCGACGAACGCGCGCGGCTGGCCGCCGATCGCGCCGCCGCCGACCGGCAGCTCGATCAGCTGCGCGCCCGCGCGCGCGAAGCCTATGGCTCGCTGAAGGCGGTCGAAAGCGCGGCCGACCAGTTTGCAGCCAATGTGCGCAAGGCCGCCGCCGCCGCCGAACAGGCCGAGGATGACGACCGCGCCGCCGCCGGGCTGTTGCGGATCGCCCGTGCGCGGCGGGTTGCCCGGCAGCGCCGGCCATGATCGTCCGCCCCGATCTGAAGACGCTCGCCCCGGCCGAGCGGGCGGCGTTCATCTATGCAAGCGCCAAGAGCGAGATGACCAGCCGGCTGTGGCGGGCCGCGCTCGGCAGCGGCGACCGGGACGGCGAGGGCGCTGCCGGCGCGGGCGCGCTGGCCGGGGCCGGGGCGTTCGACCTCGATTCGCTGATCGACGCGCTGTCGGCCGGCCTGCCCGAGGCCGCCGCCCGCCCGCGCGATCCCCAGCAGCTGCTGCCCGAGACGTTCGCCGCGTCAGTGCCGCCGCCGGCCACCGGGCCGGTGCCCGACCGCACCGATGCCGCCGATGGCGATGGCCGCCGCCGCGTCGCCGCACCCGCCGGGCTTGGCCCCAATGCGCGCCATGGTGCAGCCATCGACTCCGCGGCCGCGCGCACCGGCCTGCCCGCGCCCGCGCTGGCCGCGATCATCGATGCGGAGGCCGCGAAGAAACGCGACGGCAGCTGGAACACCCATAGCCGCAACCCCCGGTCGAGCGCGGCCGGGCTGGGCCAGTTTCTCGCCGGCACCTGGGAGGGGGAGGCGGAACGCCCCGGCACCTGGCTCAACCGCACCGCGCATGAACGCGGCTGGCTCGACCAGGGCGGGCGCGTTGCCGCTGCCGCGCGCTCGGACCTGCTGGCCCTGCGTTACGATGCGCGCGCCGCCATCGAGGCGACCGCCGATTACGCCCGCCGCAACATCGACCGGCTGGAAGCGGCGGGAGTGCGGATCGGCGACGGGGTGGCCGAAATCGCCCGCGCGGCCTATCTCGGCCACCATCTGGGCGCGGGCGATGCGGTCAAGTTCCTGAGCATGGGGGGGCTGCCGGCGGCGCGGGCCGAAAAGCTGCTGATTGCCCAGATTGGCGGCAGTGCCGCAGCGGCACGCATCGCCGAGGCCGGCCATGCAACGGCCGCGCATCGCGACTGGCTGCTCGGCTTTGTCGACCGGCATGTCGATCCGGCGCGCTTCGCCGGCTGACCGGGGCCGCGGCCTAATCTGGATCAATCAGGGTAATCGCCTAGATCGCTGATTTGTCGCCGGAAAGGACCGCCCGGCCGGATCCCCGTCCTATAACCCATACAGACCCCTTGCGGGGACGATTGGGTGACGACCATGGACACTGACTATCGCGACCGGCTGAGTTTTGCCGCGCTCGACGCCGACAAGCAGCGTTTGCTGGCCGAGGCCAGCCGGGATCTGGAAGCCGAGCTGCCCGAGGCGCTCGAGGCCTTTTACCGCCACATGCGCGGCTGGTCGCAGCTGACCGCCATGTTCGACAGCGAACCGGCGATGGACCGCGCCCGGCGGGCCCAGGGCGATCACTGGCGGCGGTTGTTCTCTGGCCGGTTCGACGTCGATTATGTGGAATCGGTGCGCCGCGTGGGACGGGTGCACAGCCGCATCGGCCTTGACCCGAGATGGTATCTGGGCGGCTATTCCTATCTGCTCGGCCGGCTGCTGCCGGGGCTGGCCCGGCGCGCGCTGAAAGGCCCGCTGGGTTGGCTGGTGCGGCGGCGAACCGAAAGGCTGGCGGCGCTGATGACCGCCGTCACCCAGGCGGCCCTGCTGGACATGGAACTCGCCGTGTCGGTGTATCTGTCCGAGAACAAGGCCGGGTTCGACCGGAAGCTGGCGCAGATGGGGGCTGATTTCGAAGCGCGGATCGGCGGGCTTGCCGAGTCGGTCGCCTCAGCCGCCGCCGAACTGCAGGCGACGGCATCGTCGATGTCCGCCGCCAGCGGGGAAAGCAACACGCGGATGATGACGGTCGCCGCCGCCGCCGAACAGACGAGCGCGGGCATCAGCACCGTCGCCTCGGGCAGCGAGCAGCTGGCCGCCGCGATCCGCACGATCAATGCCCGGGTCGCCGAATCCGCCACCGCCACCGACCGCGCCGTCAGCGATGCCCGCCGCACGGCCGGCATCGTCGCCCAGCTGGCCGAAGCGACCGAGACGGTCGGCAACGTGACCGACATGATCAGCGCGCTGGCGGTCAAGACCAATATGCTGGCCCTCAATGCCGCGGTGGAGGCGGCGCGCGCCGGCGAGGCCGGGCGGACATTCGAAGTCGTGGCCAGCCAGGTGAAGGAACTGGCCGGGCAGACCGCCAGCCAGACCGAACTGATCGGCGCGCAGATCAAGCGCATTCAGGCGTCGGTTGCCGAGGCGGTCGCCGCTATCGGCAACATATCCCAGACGATCGAGCAGGTCGCCGGCATATCCCAGAACATCCGGGCGGCGGTCGATGAGCAGCGCACGGCGACCGAGGACATGACCCGCAGCATCGGCCAGACCGCGCAGGCGACCCAGCAGGTGTCGGACAATCTGGTGAATGTCAGCCACAATGTTGAACAGACGGGTGTCGCTGCGCAGCAGATGCGGGTGGCGACCGACCAGCTGTCCGATCAGGCGCAGGCGTTAACCAGCGCCGCCCGCGCCTTTGTCGCCGACATTCGCGCCGCCGCCTGAACCGGCGCCCTCAATCGGCAACATACTGACAAACAGCGACTAATTTTCCCGTCCGGCAGCGGCCGCCGCTGCCGGACGGGAACCAGTGACCGACATGATTATAGGATAGGTAATTCTCCGTAACCATATTCTGGGAGGTCGTTAAAGGATAACTGCGATCAATGCCCTCGTCACGCCGCCCGGGACAGCCCGCGCGGATTGGAATGGGGGTTCCAAATCTCATGTCGAAGACGACCATCGCGCTTGAAGAAGCTGTCGCCATCGTTCTGGAAAACACGCCGAAAGGCGAAGAGCGCCAGACCGCACGCCAGCGCGCCAATGTCGATCGCGCGTTCATGCGCATCCTGAAGCTGATCGCCCCGCGCATCCGGCATTTCATCCGCCAATATGGGCTGACCGCGCATTGGGACGATGCCGAGCAGTGCTGCGCGATCGCCGTGCACCGCGCCATCCAGGCCTATGAGCCGGAAAAGGCGCAGTTCACCACCTTCGTGAACTGGCAGATCCGCGGCGAGCTGCAGAGCCTGCGCTTCCGCCTGATGACCGATCAGCGCCCGTCGGCCAAGAAGGTCGAGGCGACGACCGTTTCGCTCCACGCCTCGGCGACCGGTGCCGAGGGCGAGGAAACCACGCTCGAAGCGATCATCGTCGATGAAGAGGCACTGGCGCTGACCGAATCCGCCGCGTCCGACTATCTGGCCCGCGCCGCGACGGCGAGCCTGCTCGACGAGTTCGTCCGCTCGGGCCGCGCCGCTGGTATCGAACAGCTTCGCCGCCAGCAGCCCAAGCGCGCGCTTGCCAAGGCGCGCAGCGAAGGCCCGCGCTTCAAGAATGCGCTGGCGGGCATCGATCCGGCCGAAGTCGCCAAGCTCGACCAGAAGCTGGCCCGCGACCGCGAGATTCTCGAGCGCCGCGTGTTCGGCGATGGCGGCGACGAGCTGGACGTCGATGCCGGCATCACCAAGGAGCGCGTGCGCCAGATCAGCAAGCGCGCCACCCGCACCATTTCCGAACTGGCCGCACAGCAGCCGCGTTTCCGCCTGATGGCCGAATATGGCGCGATGAGCGCGCCGGCCAAACGTGCGCCGCGCCCCGTCGCCCAGCCGCTGCTGCCCGATCCCAAGGCGTCGCACAATCTGGCGCTGCGCGTCCGCGCCGTCGACCTGGCCGCCAATCTGGGGAGCGGCGATCTGGGCGGTGCCTTGCCGGCGCGTCCCGCCGGTCCCCCCTCGGTCGGCCCCGCCTCCGTCGGCATCGCTGCCTGATCCCGACCCCATTTCCCTGATCGGCCGGGCCAAACGCCCTGCCATCCCGGACCCATCCCCGCATCTCCCGCGGGGATGGGACCTGTCGTTTCAGACGCGGCGTTTCCTGCCTCCCGCCATCAGGCCGGGCGGTGTTGCAAAAACGGACGCAACATCATCGGCCGCGATCCTAGACGCCGGCCTGTCATAAATATAGGTTCGCAAGCCAATCAGGGGGGAGATTGGCAGGCATGCGGCGGGACGAGACGGCGTCCGGGGGCGGGGTGGGCCCTCGCGCGATATCGGTCGATCCTCATCGCCTGGTCGTTTTTCCCAATCGCATCCGTGAGTTGCGGCGCGCCCATGGCCAGTCGAAGCTGCTCGCCCTGTCCGCGCGGCTGCCGGCCATCCCCTATATTCGCCTGTCCAAGATCGAACGCGGAGAGGTGGTGGCGCGCGCCGACGAACTGCGCGCCGTCGCCGCCGCGATCGGGGTGGAGGCGGCCGATCTGCTGATCGACGTCGATGCGCCGGAGTTCGACATCGCCCGCTGGGCGGAGCCGTTTCAGGATGCCGGGGCGTTCGACGCCGCCGAAGAGGGGTTTGCGGTCAAGCTCGCAGCGGCGGTCCGCGTGCGCCGGGCCGGCGACCGGGCGCTGACCGTCGCTGCGCTCGACCGCGATTACGGCATCGCCCCGGTGATCCTGTCGCGGATCGAAAACGCCCACAAGACGCTCGACCGCTGGAACGCCGCCACCGTCGGTGCGCTGTGCCGGCTGCTGGCCGTGCGCGACGAGGGGGAGTTGCGCGCGCTGGTCGAGGCCCAATACTGGTCGGGTGCGCTCGATGCCGCGCTGGCCGGT
>DBAW01000134.1:0-156 GCA_002291855.1 Sphingomonas sp. UBA1000 | reverse complement strand
GCTCGATGCCGCGCTGGCCGGTTTTGGCGATCCCGAGGCGCGGCTTGCGCGGATGCGCGCGCGCATCGCCGCGCTGGTCGCCGAACTGGGCGGTGCGCCGGCCCCCGGCCCGGATGCGGCCCGGAATGGGCGTGCCGTGACCGCCCGCACCGCGAC
>DBAW01000203.1:12357-15349 GCA_002291855.1 Sphingomonas sp. UBA1000 | reverse complement strand
CGAACTCGCCGACCTGATGATGACGGCGGGCAAGGAGGTCGAATTCCTGATCCAGCGGCTGGCGCAGAAGGCGCGTGCGGCCGGCATCCATCTGATCATGGCGACGCAGCGCCCCTCGGTCGACGTCATCACCGGGGTCATCAAGGCCAATCTGCCGACGCGGATCAGCTTTCAGGTCACCTCCAAGATCGATTCGCGCACCATTTTGGGCGAACAAGGTGCCGAACAGCTGCTCGGCAAGGGCGACATGCTCTACATGCCCGGCGGCAAGCAGATCGCCCGCGTCCACGGCCCGTTCGTGTCGGACGACGAGGTGCGCGCGATTGCCGATCACTGGCGCGCCCAGGGCAAGCCCGATTACATCCAGGCGGTCACCGAAGAGCCGGAAGATGGCGGCTTCGAACTCGACGGCGCGCCATCGGGCGACGACAGCCCCGAGGATCAGCTTTACCGCCGCGCCGTGCAGATCGTGGCGGAAAGCCAGAAGGCCTCGACCTCCTATGTCCAGCGCCAGCTGCGCATCGGCTATAACAGCGCCGCGCGGCTGATCGAGCGGATGGAAAAGGACGGCAAGGTCGGCCGCCCCGACCATGTCGGCAGGCGCGAAGTGCTGATCGACACCGATGGCCATCCGGTCTGAACTGATCGCGCTGCTGGGCGCGCTGCTGACCGCGCCGGCGGCAGCAGGCGCCCAGACGGCGCCCGACGAAGCGGCGCTGATCGCCCGCCATACCGATCTGGTCCGGCGCAGCGGGCCGGTGCTCGAACTGCGCACCGACCGGGGCTGGGAAAGGCTGGAAAGCAGCGACTGCGCGGCCACCCCCGACAGCTGCGTCGTCTACACGCTCGACCGGGTCTGGGCCGGTCAGCGGCTGTTCGGCATCCGGCTGCAATTCTACGAGGGCGTGGATTACATGGTCATCGCCGCGCATGGCGGCGGGATCCAGACCGGCGCGCGGCCGGCATTCGCGCCAGCGGGCGGCTTTTTTGCGAGTGCGTTCAGCGACCAGACGCGCGGCGATGGCGGCTGGGTGCGGCTGTGGCGCGTGGGCGACGAACAGCCGGTCCGCATGATCGGCACCGGCGCGGGCGAGCCGGCCGATCTGGTCTGGCACGGCGATGCCTGCCTGTCCTTCACCGTCACCGGCGGCGGTCCGCTGGGCGGCCGGGCGGCAGACGACCGGAAACGCTGGTATCTGCACGCCGCCCGGCCCGAATGGCGGCTGAGCGAGCGCCGCCCGGCCGCGTGCCGATAAGGGGACGCATCGACAGCCGGCCCGCCAGCCTTTACGCCTTGGGGCAAACCAGAAATCCGACACACAAACGGGAGGGATCATGTTCAAATCCGTGCTGCTTGGCTGCGCCGCGCTGACCGCCACCGCCGCCTTCGCGCAGACCGCCCCCAAGCCCGAGGCGCTGAGCGCCGACGGCATCCCCGCGGTCCCCGCCGCGCTTGCCGATCAGACCCGCCCCTATCTGGAGGTCCGTTCGGGCGCGTTTAGGGCGTGGCACCCGACGCGGCGATCGGCGCTGATCACCACCCGTTTCGGCAATGTCCCGCAGATCCACGAAGTCGCGCAGCCGATGGGCGCGCGCACCCAGATCAGCTTTGAAGCCGATGCGATTGCCGGCGTGTAGGTCGCGCGCGGCCGGGGTGACGTGACGGTGGTGCAGAAGGATGTCGGCGGCAGCGAGTTCTGGCAGCTCTATACCCTTGCCGACGGGCGGCTGAAGCTGCTGACCGACGGCAAGAGCCGCAACTCGCTCAACGCCTGGAGCCATGACGGGCGGCTGATCGCCTATAGCTCGACGCGGCGGAACGGCGTGGATTCGGACCTGTATGTGATGGATCCGCGCGATCCGGCCACCGACCGGATGGTCGCCCAGGTCAAGGGCGGCGGCTGGGGCATCGCCGATTTCGCGCCCGACGGGAAGAGCGCCATCGTCGCCCAATATGTGTCGGTGACCAAGACCAACCTGTTCCGCATGGATCTGGCGACCGGCGCGATGACGCCGATCGGTGATCATCGCCGCGACATCGCCTATTCGGGTGCGAAATTCGCCCCTGACGGCGTGTTGTGGGTCACCTCCGACGACGGATCGGATTTCCAGCGGCTCGGCACGCTCGATCCCGCGACCGGCCGGTTCACCCCGGTGTCGCCGGAGCCGCGCTGGGATGTCGACGGGTTCGACATCGCCGCCGATGGCAGCTTCATCGCCTATCTGGTCAACGAGGCCGGGGCGAGCCGGCTGCGCATTCTCGACACCCGCACGCGCGCCGTCCGCACCGTCGATGCGCTGCCGCAGGGCGTCGCCGGCGGGATCGAAATCGCGCCCTGGGGCATGATCGGCCTGACGCTCAGCTCCGCGACCGCATCGGCCGACATGTATGCGGTCGATCCCGCGACGCTGGCGGTCACCCGCTGGACGCAGAGCGAGACCGGCGGGCTCGATCCGGCGCGCAACCGCCCGGCCGAGCTGGTGACGGTCAAGAGCTTTGACGGGCTTGAGGTGTCGGGCTTTCTCTATCGCCCCGATCCGGCGCGCTTCCCCGGGCGGCGGCCGCTGATCTTCTCGATCCATGGCGGCCCGGAAGGCCAGTCGCAGCCGGGCTTTCTGGGGCGGAACAATTATTATCTGAACGAGCTGGGCGTCGCCCTGTTCTTCCCCAATGTCCGCGGCTCGACCGGCTTCGGCAAAAAATTCGTCTCGCTCGGCAATGGCCCGTTCAAGCGCGAGGATTCGGTGCGCGACATTGGCGCGTTCCTCGACGTGCTCGGCCGCGACGCCGGGCTTGATCCGGCGCGGTTCGGCGTGTCGGGCGGCTCTTATGGCGGCTATATGTGCTATGCGAGCGCGATCCGCTTCGGCGACCGGTTCAAGGCCGCGCAGTGCACGGTCGCGATCTCGAACTTCGTCACCTTCCTTGAAAACACGCAGGGCTATCGGCGTGACCTGCGCCGCGTCGAATATGGCGATGAGCGCGATCCCA
>DBAW01000203.1:0-11951 GCA_002291855.1 Sphingomonas sp. UBA1000 | reverse complement strand
GTGACCGGCGGCAATGATCCGCGCGTCCCGGCATCGGAGGCGGACCAGATCGTGAAGGCGGTGCGCGCCAAGGGGCGGACCGCCTGGCATCTGCTCGCCGCCGATGAAGGCCATGGCTTCGCCAAAAAGGCGAATCAGGACTATCTGATGTGGACGACGCTGATGTTCTGGGACCAGAATCTGCTGAAATAAGGCGCTTGGCGGGGGGTTCAGCGCCGGTTCAACGGTGCCGGGCCAGTGTCGGCCCGCCCCCCGTCACAGGAGAAATGATGTTGCTGCGCCCCCGCCAGTCCCTGCACCTGTTCCTGAGCCTTGGCCTGACGGGCGCCCTGACGGGCATCATGCCGGCCCTGCCGGTCGCCGCGCCGGCGATGGCACAGGCCCCCGCACAGCCGGGGGGCGATCTGGCGCGGGTCGGCGCGCATCTGCGCGGGCTGAGCGCGATGACCGCCGATTTCACCCAGACCGATCGCACCGGCAAGACGCTGACCGGCACGCTGTCGCTCAAGCAGCCGGGCAAGATCCGGTTCCAATATGCGCCGGGCGTGCCGCTGCTCGTCGTCAGCGACGGGCGGGCGCTCAGCTTTGTCGACTATCAGGTGCGGCAGGTGTCGCGCTGGCCGATCGGCGGGTCGCCGCTGGGCGTGCTGCTCGATCCGAGCAAGGATCTGGCGCGGGTCGCGCGCATCGTCCCGTCGGGCCAGCCCGATGTGCTGAGCGTGCTGGTCCGCGATCCGAAACATCCCGAATATGGCGCGATCACCCTCGCCTTCACCCAGCGCGGCGATGCGCCCGGCGGGCTGCTGCTGCAGGGCTGGGTCGCGCTCGATGCGCAGAACAACCGCACCACCGTGCGTCTCGCCAACCAGCGGCTGAACCCGCCGCTCAGCGACACATTGTTCCGTTTCACCGATCCGCGCCGCGACCGGCAGCGCTGAACCGCCATTCATCGCAGCGACAGCTTGGGGTGCTAGAAAGGCTCCGTGGTCAAAGAGCTTGGCGGGACTTCCCCCTGTTCCCCGCCCGGAGCCTCTGACCCGCCAGCGTGATGACGCTCGGTCGGCCCCCGCTCCACGCCCCCGGAGCGGGGGTCTTTCCTTGTCGAAGGCCCCCCGCCTGCCTAATGATCGCCCGCGATGGACAGGCTGAAACTCGCTTCGTGGAACATCAACTCGGTCCGCTTCCGGCTGGCCATCGTCGAACGCTTCCTGACCGAGGAAGCGCCCGACATTCTCTGCCTTCAGGAAACCAAGGTCGAGGATGGCAGCTTTCCCGCCGCCGCATTCGCCGCACTCGGCTATCCGCATATCCTGCTCAACGGCCAGCGCATGCATCACGGCGTGGCGATCGTCAGCCGCGTGCCGCTGACCGCCGACACGCGCCATGACTGGCAGGACAATGGCGAGGCGCGGCATCTGGGCGTGCGCCTGCCCAATGGCGTGCGGCTGGAAAATGTCTATGTGCCCGCCGGCGGCGACATTCCCGACCGCGATCTCAACCCCAAATTCGGCCAGAAGCTGGATTTCATCGCCCGGATGACGCGCTGGTCGGACACGCTCGACGTACCGACGATCATGGTCGGCGATTTCAACATCGCGCCGCTGGAAAGCGATGTGTGGAGCCACAAGCAGCTGCTCGACGTGGTCAGCCACACGCCGGTCGAGGTCGAGGCGCTGAACCGGCTGCAACAGGCGCATGGCTGGGTGGATCTGGGCCGCCGCTTTGTGCCCGCCCCGGCGCGCTATTACAGCTGGTGGAGCTACCGCGCGCGTGACTGGGCGGCATCCGACCGGGGGCGGCGGCTCGACCATATGTGGGCCAGCCCCGATCTCGCCGCCACCGCCACCGCCCACCATGTGCACGAGCCGTGCCGGGGCTGGGAAAAGCCGTCCGACCATGTGCCGCTGGTGACGGAGTTCCGCTTTTGAGCGCGGCGGCCCGGGCGATTGACGGGCTGCGCCGCGGCTGGCCGGTGGTGATCGGCGCCGCCGGGCAGGCCATTGCGCTGCTGCCGGTCGAAACCGCCGATGCCACAAGGCTGGCCGCGTTCGACCCCGATCAGCGCGCCGATCTACTGCTGTCGGCCAGCCGCGCGGCGACGCTCCGGCTCGCCAATCAGGCGGCGGCGGCCACCCCCGGCCAGGCGGTGCAGGTGATGCGCGCGCCCTGGATCGATTTCGATGTCGCGGTTGCGCTTGCCGATCCCGCGCTCGATCTGGCGACCCCGCTCAAAGGGCCGTTCCGCGCGATCCCGGTTGCCGCGCCCGATCTGGCGGCGGCGGCGCTCGAACTGGCGCGGATCGCCGGGCTGCTGCCGGCCTTTTTCGTCAGGGAAACGGCGGCAACCGCCGACATGCTCGGGCCGGCGGACATCGCCGCCGCCGAAGATGCCGCCAATCTGCACATCGCCACGCGCGCGCGGCTGCCGGTGTCGGCGGCCGAAGGAGCGGAAATCGTCGCCTTCCGCTCCGCCGATGGCGGCGATGTCCATGTCGCGCTGGTGATCGGCCAGCCCGATGGCACGCCTCCGCTCGTCCGGCTGCACAGCGAATGCCTGACCGGCGATGTGTTCGGCTCGCTCAAATGCGATTGCGGGCCGCAGCTTCAGGCCGCGCTCCACGCCATGGCCGGATCGGGCTGGGGCATATTGCTTTACCTGCGGCAGGAAGGGCGCGGCATCGGCATCGTCAACAAGCTGCGCGCCTATGCGCTGCAGGATCAGGGGTTTGACACGGTCGATGCCAATGTCCGGCTGGGCTTTGCCATCGATGCGCGCGATTTCCGCGTCGCTGCGCGGATGCTGGCCCTGCTTGGCCAGACGCGGGTGCGGCTGATGACCAACAATCCCGACAAGGTGGCGGAACTGGGCCGGGCAGGCATCGACGTGGTCGAGCGGGTGCCCCACCGGATGACGCCCAATCCGCACAATGCCCGCTATCTCGACACCAAGCGCGACCGGACCGGCCACCAGCTTTAGGGCGGGGTGAGCTCACCCGGCTCGAAAATGCCCGGATACGGCCGGGCCTGGACACCAGGATCAGGCCATCCCGATCAGCCGGCGGACCTCGTGGAAATCATGGGCGACGACATTGACGCCCCGCGCCTTGAGCCGCGCTTCATGCCCGTCAAG
The DNA here is from genome assembly GCA_002291855.1 of Sphingomonas sp. UBA1000. Classification (GTDB taxonomy): domain Bacteria; phylum Pseudomonadota; class Alphaproteobacteria; order Sphingomonadales; family Sphingomonadaceae; genus Sphingomonas_B. The sequence goes on along the minus strand of DBAW01000203.1, from coordinate 8,821 downwards.
GCAGTGGTTGCCGGCGGCCAGCCCGATCACATAGGCCCCCGATGCCACGGCCCCGGTCGCGCCGACCTCCGAATCCTCAAGGATGACGGTGCGGGCGATGTCGACGCCCAGCGCATCGGCGGCGTGCAGATAGATGTCGGGGGCCGGCTTGCCGCGCGCGACATGTTCGCGCCCGCTGAACAGCCGGTCGCCAAACGCATCGGCCAGCCCCAGATGCGCCAGATGGGTGGCGATCCAGTTCACCCGGCTGGACGAGGCGATGGCGCGCGGCAGGGCCGGCGGCAGCGCGCGGACGAAATCGACCGCGCCGGCCACCGCCTCCAGCCCTTCGCGCAGCACCCGGGCATCTTCCTCGGCCCGGCCCTGATGGAACCCCTCGGGCAAAGGGTGGCCGATATGCGCTTCGATCGCGTCGTAAAATGCCTGTCCCGACAGGCCGGAAAAGCGCGTCAGCGCATCCTCGACCGACACCGGATGGCCAAGCTCGGTCAGCAGCCCGGCAAGATGGGCGTTGCCGACATATTCGCTTTCGATCAGCACGCCGTCGAAATCGAAGATGATCGCATCGAACCTCATGCGCGCGGCCCGAACAGCGCCGAGCCGACACGGACATGGGTCGCCCCCAGCGTCACCGCCGTCTCGAAATCGTCGGACATGCCCATGCTGAGCAGCACCAGGCCATGGTCGCGCGCAATCTTGGCGAGCAGCGCGAAATAGGGTGCCGGCTCGACCCCCAGCGGCGGCACGCACATCAGCCCGGCCGGGGCCAGCCCCGCGCCGCGCGCCTCGGCAAGCAGCGCCGGCAGATCGGCCACCGCGCAGCCGCCCTTTTGCGGTTCGTCGCCGATATTGACCTGCACGAACAGCGTTGGCGCGCGCCCCGCCCGGTCGATGGCGCGCGCCAGCGCGGTGACCAGCGACGGACGGTCGAGCGCATGGATCGCGTCGAACAGCGCCACCGCCTCATCCGCCTTGTTCGATTGCAGCTGGCCGACCAGATGCAGTTCGATCCCGTCATGCGCGGCGCGCAGCGCCGGCCATTTCGCCGCTGCTTCCTGCACGCGGTTTTCGCCGAACCGGCGCTGCCCGGCGGCGATCAGCGGGCGGATCGCCTCGGCATCATGGGTTTTGGACACGGCAATCAGCGCAATATCGGCCAAGTCGCGCCGCGCGACTTTGGCCGCATGCGCAATGCGCTGCTGCACGGCGGCCAGCCGGGCGGCAGGGCCGTCGGAATCGGGGGCGATGGGCGTTGCGGCAAGGGTCATGGCCGCTGCTATAGGATAGGGCCATGGCCCAACGCCACCGCCCTCTGTCCCGAAACGCGCCGCTCGCGCGCAGCCGGTCGCTGCCGCGATGCTGGCTGCTGACCGATGAGCGGCAGGGCGCGGCGCTGTGGCCGGCGCTGGCGCGGCTGCCGCGCGGGGCGGGGATCGTCATCCGCCATTACCGGCTCGACACCGCCGCGCGGCGCGCGCTGATCACCCGCATCCGCGCCATCGCCCGGCGGCGCGGGCTGGTCGTGGTGCTGGCCGGCCCGGCGCGCGAGGCGGTGCGCCACCGATTGGACGGTGTCTATCAACACCCCCGGCACGGCCACCCCCGGCTGATCGAACTGGCAACCGCGCATGACCGGGCAGAGCTGGTCGCCGCCGCCCGGCGCGGCGCGGATCAGGTGCTGCTGTCGCCAGTGTTCGCCACCCGCTCCCATCCCGGGGCGAGGGTGCTGGGTCCGGTGCGGTTCGGCCTGCTGGCGCAGCGGGCGGCACTGCCGGTGATCGCGCTGGGCGGCATGACGTCAGACCGGGCAAAGCGGCTGGCGGCGCTGGGGGCGCAGGGCTGGGCCGGGATCGATAGCTGGGGCGCGGACCGGTCGAGCCGGCCGGTCCGGATCAGAACTTGAACGCGGTGCCGATATAGACCGCCTGGGCATCCCGGCGGCGATCGTCGACCAGCTTCAGCCGGTCGCGATCCTCGGCGCGGTAGCGGACACCCGCCGTCACATCGATGTTGCGCGCGATGCGATACGAGCCGCCAAGATCGAACGAGGTCGACTGGCCGCCAGTCAGCTTCGACACCGGATCCATCGGCCGGTCGCGCTCGACCTGGATACGCCCGCTCCAGCGCGGGGCGTTGTAGCTGAGGCCGAGATCGACGCGCTCGCGGCTGCCCGGCGTACCGGCAGTGTCGATCCGCGCGACATCGCCCGACAGGGCAAAGCGTTTCCAGCCGACGGCGACGCCCAGATTATAGGCAATCGGTGTCAGCGTGACAGCGCCGACATTGCTGCGCGTCGCGTCGCCGCGGGCGACGTTGGAGGCCGCGCGCACGGCGACAGTGACCGAGCGGGTGCCGGTGCCGATGGCGGCGGGGGTGAAGCGGAATCCGCTATGGCCCATGCCGGCCCGCGCCAGCGACGCGGCGACGCGCGGATCAGCGGCGGCCGGGGTGAAGGAGCCGATGCCGCCCCGGGCGCTCAGCCGCACCGGGCGCTCGGCAGCAGCGCGGGGCGCGCCGAACACCGGCGAAATCGCGGCACCGACGACGGCCAGCGCCGCGCCCCCCGCAATCCACCAGTTTCGACTCATTGCCATCACGCGCTCAAAAGCCCCCGATCCATATTTCCAACTATATGATGTTTTTTGGCTTTGCCACCGCCCCGGAGTCGCTTTCCCGACGAGTGTGGCCGCAAGCCCACAGCACGGGCATGGCAGGGACGCTTGCGGGGGCGGGGCCAGAGCCTATAACGGCGCAAACGCCATAAGCCCCGATCCTGAGGAAAAAGAATGCCGCGCTTGAGCCGTGCCGCCGCGTTGCTGCTGACCGCATCCCTGAGCCTGGCGGGATGCCAGTGGATCAAGGACGATCTGTCCAAGGGCCTGGGCGGCGGCAGCAAGAAGGATCGCAGCCGCGAGGCCGATATCGCCGCATCCAAGGTCACGACCATCGGCGTCAACGCCTATCTGTGGCGCGCCGCGCTGGAAACGCTGTCGTTCATGCCGCTGGTGCAGACCGATTCCAATGGCGGCGTGATCGTGACCGACTGGTATGTGAACCCGTCCGCGCAGAGCGAGCGGATGAAGGTGACCGTCACCATCCTCGATCAGGATCTGCGCGCCGACGGGCTGCGCGTCGCCGCCTCGCGCCAGACGCTGCAGAACGGGCAATGGGTCGATGCGCCGGTGCAGGCCGCGACCGTGCAGAAGCTGGAAGACATCATCCTGACGCGGGCGCGCGACCTGCGCCGCGCCACCATTGCCGAGTAAGCCCCGATGACCGCGCGCTTCAATCCGCGGGCGGCCGATGCACGCTGGCAGAAGGTCTGGGCCGAACGCGGCACCTTCCATGCGTCGGACGACAGCCCCAAGCCCAAAACCTATGTGCTCGAGATGTTCCCCTATCCATCGGGGCGCATCCATATGGGCCATGTCCGCAATTACACGATGGGCGATGTGCTCGCCCGGTTCCGCCGGATGCAGGGCATGGAAGTGCTGCACCCGATGGGCTGGGACGCCTTTGGCATGCCCGCCGAAAATGCGGCGATGGAAAAGGGCGTCCATCCCGGCGACTGGACGCGCGCCAACATCGCGGCGATGCGCGACCAGCTGAAATCGCTCGGTTTCGCACTCGACTGGAGCCGCGAACTCGCAACCTGCGAGCCGGAATATTATGGCCAGGAACAGGCGCTGTTCCTCGACCTGTTCCAGCACGGCCTGGTTTATCGCAAGGAATCGGCGGTCAACTGGGATCCGGTCGACCAGACGGTGCTGGCGAACGAACAGGTGATCGACGGCCGGGGGTGGCGTTCCGGCGCGCTGGTTGAAAAGCGCAAGCTCAGCCAGTGGTTCCTGAAGATCACCGACTTTGCCGACGATCTGCTCACAGGGCTCGGCACGCTCGAACATTGGCCCGAAAAAGTGCGGCTGATGCAGGAAAACTGGATCGGCCGCAGCCAGGGGCTGCAATTCCGCTTCGCCTTGTCGAACGGCGGCGATGTCGAGGTGTTCACCACCCGGCCCGACACCATGTTCGGCGCAAGCTTCGTCGCGGTCGCCGCCGATCATCCGCTGGCGGCCGCAATCGCGGCGGAAAATCCGGCGGCGGCGGCGTTCATCGCCGAATGCCGCGCCGGAGGCACGACCGCCGCCGAGCTGGAAACCGCAGAGAAAAAGGGTTTCGACACCGGTCTCACCGCCGCGCATCCGTTCGATCCGGCGATCCGCCTGCCGGTCTGGATCGCCAATTTCGTGCTGATGGATTATGGCACCGGGGCGGTGTTCGGCGTGCCTGCGCATGACCAGCGCGACATGGATTTCGCGCGCAAATACGGCCTGCCGGTCACCCGCGTGGTGGCCGATGGCGATGCGGTCGACCCGGCATTTGACGGCAATGAAGCCTATACCGGCCCCGGTCGGATCGTGAATTCGCGTTTCCTCGACGGCATGGATGTCGACACCGCCAAGCGCGCGGTGATCGACCGCGCCGAGGCCGAGGGCTGGGGCCGCGGCACCACCGTCTGGCGGCTGCGCGACTGGGGCGTTTCGCGCCAGCGTTACTGGGGCACGCCGATCCCGATCATCCATTGCGACAGCTGCGGCGCGGTGCCGGTGCCGCGCGACCAGCTGCCGGTGCGGCTGCCCGAGGATGTCAGCTTTGACATTCCCGGCAATCCGCTCGACCGCCATCCGACATGGAGGCATGTCGATTGCCCCGAATGCGGAGCGAAGGCGCGACGGGAGACCGACACGCTCGACACCTTTGTCGATTCATCCTGGTATTTCATCCGCTTCGCCAGCCAGCCCGGCGACCGGCCGTTCGACAAGGCGGTGGCCGAAAGCTGGCTGCCGGTCGCGCAATATATTGGCGGGGTCGAGCATGCGATCCTGCACCTGCTCTACGCCCGCTTCTGGACCCGGGCATTGCAGCGGATCGGGCGTCTTGACGTCAGCGAGCCGTTCACCGGCCTGTTCACCCAGGGCATGGTGACGCACGAGACCTATCAGAGCCCCGACGGCAAATGGCTGAGCCCCGACGATATCGAGAAGCGCGACGGCGGTTTCGTCACCCGTGACGGCCAGCCGGTCACCGTCGGCCGCGTCGAGAAGATGTCGAAATCGAAAAAGAACGTCATCGATCCGACCGGCATCATCGATGCCTATGGCGCGGATGCGGTGCGCTGGTTCGTGGTGTCGGATTCGCCGCCCGAGCGGGACCTCGAATGGTCGGCCAACGGCATCGAGGGCGCGTGGCGGTTCGTCAACCGTGTCTGGCGGCTGGTCGCTGGGCTGGAACCGGCGACGGGCGGCGATGACGCGCTGGAGCGCCGGCGGCACCGGACGATTGCCGGGGTGGCTGCCGATATCGAAGCACTCGCCTTCAACAAAGCGATCGCCAAGCTGTATGAACTGACCGGCGCGATCGAAAAGGCGTCACCGTCTGCCGGGCGCAACGATGCGATCCGCACGCTCGTGCTGCTCGTTGCGCCGATCATCCCGCATCTGGCCGAAGAGGCGTGGGAGCTGCTGGGCGAAGACGGGCTGATCGCCGATGCCGGCTGGCCGGTGCACGACCCGGCATTGCTGGTCGAGGATCAGGTGACCATCGCCGTGCAGGTGAATGGCAAGCTGCGCGACACGCTCACCGTGGCGCGGGGCCAGCCGCGCGAGGCGATCGAGGCGCTGGCGCTCGCCGCGCCCAATGTCGCGCGCATGCTGGAGGGCAAGGCCCCGCGCAAGGTGATCGTGGTGCCCGACCGACTGGTCAATCTCGTCGCATGACCGGGCGGGCGCTCCTCGCTGCGCTTGGCCTCGCGCTGCTGCTGCCCGGCTGCGGGCTGCGGCCGCTTTATGGCGGCGGTGCCGGCTCGGGCGTCGCGCAGGCACTGGGCGACGTCAGCGTCGGGCCGATTGCCGGGCGCGACGGCTGGCTGGTGCGCAGCGCGCTGCAGGACCGCTTCCCCGTCGCCGCCGGGGCACAGCCGCGCTACCGGCTGGACATCACGCTTGAGGACAAGATCGAAGGCTTTGGCGTGCGCGCCGACGATGCGGTGACGCGCGAGCGGCGGACGCTGCGCGCCCGCTATCAGCTGGTCGAGCTGGCCAGCGGCAATGTGGTGCTGGATGCGACCGCCGGGTCGGATGCGGGCATCGACGTCGTGCGGTCCGAATATGCGACCATCGCCGCCGAAAACAGCGCGCTCGAACGGCTGGCCAGCGAAGTGGCGGACCAGATCGTCGCCCGGGTGGCGCTGTTTGCATCGCGGCAGACCGCGCCGTGACGGGCGGGCGGTAACGGGCGGGCGATGAAGGCTGCGAAGCGCCCTGACGTCGAACGGGCGATCGAGCGGCTGGATGATTCGATCCGGCTGTTCCTGTTTCACGGGCCGGACGAGGCAGGCTCGGCGGCGCTGGCCGACCGGGTCGGCGCACGGCTGGGCGCGGATGCCGACCGGATCGATGCCGATGGCGCACAGCTTGCCCGCGACCCGGCCTGGCTGGCCGATGAGGCGGCCGCCCAGTCGCTGTTCGGCGGCCCGCGCTGGATCAGGGTGCGCGCGAGCGGCGACGAGGTGCTGGCGGCGGCAGAGGCTTTGCTTGCGGCGCCGCGCGCCGGCAATCCGGTGGTGATCCTGACCGGCACGCTCAAGCCGGCCTCCAAACTGCTCAAGCTGGCACTGGCCGCGCCGGCGGCGCTGGCCTTTGCCAGCTATGTGCCCGAGGGCGGCGATGCCGTGCGGCTGACGGTCGGGCTGGGCGCGGCGCGCGGACTGACCCTGTCGGGGGACACGGCCCGGACGCTCGTCGATGCCAGCGGCGGCAACCGGGCCGTGCTGGAACGCGAGCTCGACAAGCTGGCCGATTATCTCGACGCGGATGCAGCAACACCGCGCAGCGTGTCGCCCGACGCGCTGGCGGCCATTATCGCCGCCGACCGCGATGCTGATCCGTTCGACGTGATCGACCCGGTGCTGACCGGGATGGCGCGCGACGTGGCCGACCAGATCCGTCAGGGCGCAGTGGCCGGGCCGGAGGCGGTGGCGGTGATCCGGGCGGCATTCCGGCGGGTGTTGCAGCTGGTCGCGCTCCGGATCGACGCGGATGAGCGCCAGAGCATCTCGGCAGCGCTGGACGCCGCCGGCAAATCATTGTTCTGGAAAGACAAACCGGTGATCGAAGCGGCGCTGCGGCGCTGGGACGGGCCGGGCCTCGCCACCATCATCGACCGGCTGACCGACGCCAATGCGCAGATGATGCGCCCCGGCAGCCCGGCTGCGCTGATCGCTGCCGAGCAGCTGCTGACCATCGCCCGGGCAGCGGCACGGCGGCGCTAGAGCGGTTTCCGGGTCGCCGGGTGAGCCAACCCGGCGCGGTCAGATCCGCTCGCCGGACAGGCGCTGGCAGATCAGATCGAGCTGATCGAGGCTCGAATAGCCAAGGGTGACGCTGCCGGCGGTGCCACTATGGCTGATCTTGACCTTGAGGCCGAGCAGATCGCCCAGTTGCCGCTCGAGCGCGGCAATATCGGCATCGGCCGCCTGCACGCGCGGCGCGCCGCTCTGCGCCGGCGCACCGCCAGTGCGGACGTCGCGGGCCAGCCGCTCGGTCTCGCGCACCGACAGCCCCTTGTCGATCACCATCTGCGCCAGCTTTTCAGGGTCGCGGGCGGTGATCAGCGCACGGGCATGACCCATGGACAGCCGGCCATCCGCCACCGCAGCCCGCACCGGGGCCGGCAGATCGAGCAGGCGCAGCAGATTGGCGATATGGCTGCGGCTTTTGTGGACGATCCGGCCCAGCGCTTCCTGGCTGTGGCCGAACCGGACGATCAGCTTCTTATACGCCTCGGCTTCTTCGATGGCGTTCAGATCCTCGCGCTGGATATTCTCGACCAGCGCCAGCTCGAGCGTTTCCGCCTCGTCGAAATCGCGAACGATGACGGGCACCTGATGCAACCGCGCCCGCTGTGCCGCGCGCCAGCGGCGTTCGCCGGCGACGATCTGATAGCCGCCGCCAAAGGGCCGCGCGACGATGGGCTGGATCAGCCCGCGCGACTCGATCGACCGCGCCAGCTCGTCGAGCGCGGCATCATCGAAATGACGGCGCGGCTGCTCGGGATGCGGCTGCAGCTCGGCGACCGGCACCATCTGGATGCCGCGCGACCGCTCGCCGGCCGGCGCGACCGGCTCTTCGCGCACCGCCTCGCCCAGCAGGGCCGACAGGCCACGGCCAAGCCCGGCGGGCCGTTTGCGGTTTCCCTCGCTCATTCTCGTTCTCTGCCCCTTGGCCCTGCCCCTTCGTCCCGATCACGCTGCGCGCGCACTCGGCGGCAGTCGCCCGATCAGCTCGCGGGCCAGCGCGATATAGGCTTCCGAGCCGGGGCAGCGATGATCGTAGATCAGCGCCGGCACGCCATGGCTGGGCGCTTCCGACAGGCGCACATTGCGCGGAATGACGGTGTCGAACACCACCCCGCCCAGGCAGGTGCGGACATCCTCGGCGACCTGCTCGGTCAGGTTGTTTCGCCGGTCATACATGGTCAGCGCGACCCCGAGGATCGCCAGCGCGGGATTGAAGCGCGCGCGGATGCGGTCGATCGTCTGGAGCAGCTGGCTCAGCCCTTCGAGTGCGAAAAACTCGCATTGCAGCGGCACGAGCAGCGAATCGGCGGCAACCATCGCGTTGATCGTCAGCAGCCCCAGCGAGGGCGGGCAATCGATCAGGCAGATATCCCAGCGGCCCGGCGCGCCGGTCAGCGCATTGCGCAGCCGGTGGGTGCGCTGGTCCATCTCGACCAGTTCGATCTCGGCGCCCGACAGATCGAC
>DBAW01000080.1 GCA_002291855.1 Sphingomonas sp. UBA1000 | reverse complement strand
TTGGTGCTCCGGCAACAATCTTGCCTTTATTGATAATCGCGATGCGGTCGCACAGCTCCTCGGCCTCTTCCAGATAATGGGTGGTGAGGACGACGGTGACGCCGCGGTCGTTGAGTTCGCGGACATAGGCCCAGAGCTGCTGGCGCAGCTCGATATCGACGCCCGCCGTCGGCTCGTCGAGCACCAGCACCGGCGGCGAATGCACCATCGCCTTGGCGACCAGCAGCCGGCGCTTCATCCCGCCCGACAAAGTGCGCGAATAGGCATTGGCCTTGTCGTCCAGATGCACGGCGCGCAGCAGCTCCATCGAGCGGCGCTCGGCGCGCGGCACGCCATACAGCCCGGCAAACAGCTCCAGCGTTTCCAGCGGCGTGAAAAAGGGATCGAAGACGATTTCCTGCGGCACGATGCCGATCGACGCCTTGGCATTGCGCGGATGCGCGTCGATGTCGAACCCCCAGATCGCGGCCCGCCCCTCGGTCTTGCGGACCATGCCCGACAGGATGTTGATCAGCGTGGATTTGCCCGCGCCATTGGGCCCGAGCAGCCCGAAAATCTGCCCGCGCGGCACATCGAAACTGACCCCGTCCAGCGCGCGCTTGCCGCCGCGATAGGTCTTGCCCAGCCCCTGAATCGAGATTGCCGCTTCGTCCATCGCTCTCCCCTAGCCGCGGGGGGCTGGAAAGGGCAACGCGCGATTGCTATCGGGCGCGGCATGATCCCGCCACCCGAAACCCTCCGCGTGTCCACCCGCCGCGTCGCCTGTGACGGCTCCGGCCATGGCATCGACCCCGCGCTCGGCCATCCGCGCGTGTTCATCGAGATCGACGAACGCGGCTATGGCGAATGCGGCTATTGCGACCGCCGCTTCGTGCTGATCGGCGGTCCGGCCGACAATGAGGGTTCCGCCGCTCATTGAAGCGCCTATATCGGGGGGCATGACCCCGTCCCCCGATCCGCACGCTCCCGATCCGCGCGCCGTCCTTTATGGCAGCGATCTCGACCCCGATACCGCGCTGGCGCTGACGCGCGTGGCGCTGGGCGGTGTCGATGACGGCGAACTCTATCTGCAATATCAGGCGAGCGAGAGCTTCGGCTTCGACGATGGCCGGCTGAAAACCGCCGATTATTCGACCAGTTCGGGCTTCGGCCTGCGCGGCATGACGGGCGAGACCACCGCCTTTGCCCATGCCAATGAGTTGAGCGCCGCCGCCATCCGCCGCGCGGCCGAGACGATGCGGGTGCTCGATCCCGGTCAGGCCGCCGCGCCCGCGCCGCCGCGCACCAACCGCCATCTCTATACCGGCCATGATCCCATCGGGCTGCTGCCCTTTGCCGACAAGGTGGCCCTGTGCCAGACTATCGACGCGGCGGCGCGCGCGCGCGATCCGCGCGTCGCGCAGGTGTCGGTCGGCCTGTCAGCCAGCTGGTCGGTGGTCGAAATCGTCCGCGCCGATGGCTTTGTTGCCACCGATGTCCGCCCGCTGGTGCGGCTCAACATCGCCATCGTCGCCGAACAGAATGGCCGGCGCGAAACCGGGTCGTTCGGCATGGGCGGCCGCTATCTCTATGACCGGCTGTTCAGCGAGGCGCAGTGGCAGCGCGGGATCGATCAGGCGCTTGCGCAGGCGCTGGTAAATCTCGATTCGGTCGCGGCACCCGCCGGCGAAATGCCGGTGCTGCTCGGCCCGGGCTGGCCCGGCATTCTGTTGCACGAAGCCATCGGCCATGGGCTGGAAGGCGATTTCAACCGCAAAGGCACATCGGCCTTTTCAGGGCGCATCGGCGAACGGGTGGCGGCACCGGGTGTCACCGTGGTCGACGACGGATCGATCGCCGACCGGCGCGGCTCGCTGTCCATCGACGATGAAGGCACGCCCACCGGGCGCACCGTGCTGATCGAGGACGGGATCCTCAAAGGCTATATGCAGGACCGGCTGAACGCCCGGCTGATGGGCGTGGCCCCGACCGGCAATGGCCGCCGCCAATCCTATGCCCATGCGCCGATGCCGCGCATGACCAACACCTTCATGCTCGGCGGCAGCGACGATCCGGGCGAGATGCTCGCCCGCGTCAAATCGGGCATTTTCGCCAAGAGCTTCGGCGGCGGGCAGGTCGACATCGTGTCGGGCAAGTTCGTGTTTTCCTGCACCGAGGCCTATCTGATCGAAAATGGCCGGCTGGGCGCGCCGATCAAGGGCGCGACGCTGATCGGCGACGGGCCGAGCGCGCTCACCCGTGTGCAGGCGATCGGCAATGATTTCGCGCTCGACGAAGGCATTGGCGTGTGCGGCAAGGGCGGGCAGTCGGTGCCCGCAGGCGTCGGCCAGCCCAGCCTGCTGCTCGACGGGCTGACCGTGGGCGGCACCCAGGCGCGCTGACCGCGACGGCCCCCAGCCACGGACGGTCCTGCCGGGTCGGTGACGCGCTCAGGCCGGAAACTCGACCCGGACCATCCCGCCCTGCCCGGCCGGCCAGTCGATCGTGCCGCCCAGCTGGGCGGCCAGCCCCTGCACGATCCGCGCGCCCAGCCCGCGGGCCGCGCGCGGATCGAACCCCGGCGGCAGGCCCGGCCCGTCATCGGCGACGGTCAGCGCCAGCAGATCCGGCCCCGCAGGCGCGATCCCGATGCGGATCAGCCCGTCGCTGCGCCCGGCAAGGCCGTGCTTGACGGCGTTGGTCAGCAATTCGGTCACGATCAG
>DBAW01000127.1 GCA_002291855.1 Sphingomonas sp. UBA1000 | reverse complement strand
GACCGGGCGAAGAAGCGCGCCGCATCCGGCCCGCCGCCATAGGACCGCACGACCAGATCGGGCCGCAGCACCAGCACATCCTCGGCCCGCGACGGCACCCGCGCAATCCCGGCGGCGCGGGCGCGGTGATAGGAAAAGGATTTGCCGGCATCGGGCGACAGGGCGGCGATGTGCTGGCGCGGCACCAGCGCCAGCACATATTGATCGGCGCAATAATCGAGGCTGACGACACGCAGCGGCCGGACCGGCCGCTGCGCCCCGCTGTCCGCGCCCTGCTGCCCGGCCCCGCAGCCAGCCAGGCCGGGTGCCAGGAGACAGGCAAGCAGGAAGCGTCTGATCAAAGCCTGAGCCTCACCCCGGCATAGGCCGCACGCCCGGCCGTCCCGTATCGGAAGATCGTTTCATAGACCTCGCCGAACAGATTTTCGACCCGCCCGTACAGCTCGACCGTCTCCGTCACCGGATAGCTGGCGCGCAGATCAACGAGCACATGGCCGTCGATCCGCCGGGTGTTCGCCGCATTGTCGAAACTGTCGCCGACATGGGCGATGGTCGCCCCGGTCTCCAGCCCGAACGACCAGCGATAGTCGATGAGCGCGCTCACCGTCTGTTCGGGGCGGCGGGCAAGGCGCAGCCCGGTGTCGCGGTTCTCGGTGTCGATCAGGCTGTATTGCGCGCTCAGCGTCAGCGCATCGACCGGGGTCATCCTGACCACCGCCTCGATGCCGGTCGCGCGGGTGCGGCGGATATTGTCATAGGTGCCCGACGGCCGGCCGGTGCAGATCGGCGACGGGTTCTGGAAACAGGACACGAAATCGATCTGGTCGCGCGTGTCGCGGCGGAAATAGGTCGCGCCCAGCTCCATCCGCCCGTCGATCAGCCGCTGCACGACGCCCACATCATAGCTTTTCGACCGTTCGGGGCGCAGCGCAAGATTGCCGAAATCGCTGCGCAGCTGGAACAGCGTCGGCGCCTTGAAGCCTTCGCCATAGCTGGCGCGGATCGTGGTCGCGCCGCCATTGGGGGTGAACACGCCGCTGCCGGCAAAGGTCGTCGCGCCGCCGAACGTCTGGTGATCGTCATGGCGCACCCCGCCGGTCAGCCTCAGCCCCCTGATCGGCGCGCCGCTCAGCTGGGCATAAAGGCTGTCGATGCCGACCCGCGCGGTCGACGGCGCGGCCCCGAAGCTGGAGGTGGAAAAGCGCGAGCGTTCGCGCTCCGCCCCGAACACCGCCTCCAGCCGGTCGCTGGCGGTGAAGATGCCCTGATATTCGATGCGCTCATTGCGGCCCTGGCCGGCAAAGGTGTTGACCGGCGTTGCGGCCGTGCGGTCGATATTGTCGCGGTCGGTGTCGGTGTAGGTGAAGGCCAGCCGGTTGCGGAAGCGGCCGTCGAGGAAGGTGGCGTTGATGCCGGCATAGCCGACCAGCTCCTTAGTCCTTGCCACTTCGCGCGTGTCGGCAAAGGCGAACAGCGGTGCCGGAAAACCGTCAATCCCGGTCTCGCCGCGCGAATAAAAGCCGCGCAGGTCGATGGCGATGTTCTGCGTCAGGTCGATCAGCAGCTTGGCGTTGGCGCCGATATTTTCATAGCCGTCACGCTCGGTGCCGCCGCGCGCCTCGCTGAACGCCGACAGGCCGTCGGTGGTGAAATAGCCGCCGCCGATGCTGGCCGCGACCGGCCCGGCGCGGCCCGAGACATTGGCCACCGCCTGATAGGTGTCGCGCCAGCCGCCCTCGGCGCGGGCATTGACTTCCCAGTCGTCGGTCGGCGCGCGGGTGATGAGGTTGACGACGCCGCCAATCGCCTGGCTTCCCCAGATCACCGATTGCGACCCGCGCACCACTTCGATGCGGGCGATGTTGCCGGTGAGCAGATTGCCGAAGTTGAAGCCGCCGCCCGGCGAGGACGGATCGTTCAGCCGGATGCCGTCGATCAGCGCGACCGTCTGATCGGCCTCTGCGCCGCGGATGCTGACCCCGGTCGCGGTGCCGATGCCGCCATTGCGCACAAAGGTGACGCCCGGCACGGTGCGCAGCAGATCGACAACGGCATTGCTCTGCCGCGTCTCGATTTCCTCGGTGGCGATCACCGTTACCGATTCCGCGACCTCGGCCAGTGCGCGCGGGGCGCGATTGGCGGTGACGATGATGTCGCGGTCGGCGGTGCTGACGGCAAGATCGGGCGATTTGTCGGGATCGGCTTCGGCCGCCGCATCGATGGCGGCGGCAAATGCGCCGGCCGGGGCGGCGAGGGCAAGGCTGGCAAGCGCGACGGCAAGGGCCGCGCGCGAGGATTGAACTCTGGTCATAAGTCTTCCTGCGCCGGGGTGTCCTGCACCCGGCGGTCCTGAAACGACGACAAGGGCCGACCGGCGCATGCGCACCGGCCTGGACAGCCCCTTACGGGTGTCGTTTCTGGGGAAGACACATCCTCCCGCGCCCCGGGCTGGACCCGGCCAGAGCCGCGAACGACGCGATGGCAGGTCTCCTGACTCGCCGATCATCGCTTCGGGCCGTCTTCCCAGGACGTGGTGTCCCAGTGACTTTGGTGGCCGTCAGCTCCCGGCTAACAGTTGCGGGCACAGCCCCGGATTTGCACCGGGTTCCCTCTTCGCCCCGCTCTCACGGGGAACCATCTGCGCGGATCAATCGCGCATCGGCCGGGCTGCTGTCAACCGGATCGCGCGCCGATCAGAAATCGATGCCGCGCTGCGCCCGGATGCCGGCGGCGAAGGGATGCTTCACCTCGCGCATTTCGCTCACCAGATCGGCATAGTCGATCAGCGCGGGCTTGGCGTCCCGCCCGGTCAGGATCACGCCGGTGCGCGCCGCGCGCCGGTCGAGCACCGCCAGCACCTGCGCGACATCCAGATAGTCGTAACGCAGCGCGATGTTGATCTCGTCGAGCACGACCAGATCGAATTCGCCGCCGGTGATCATCGCCTCGGCCCGGCCCAGCGCCTGCGTCGCCGCCGCGACATCGCGGTCCCGGTCCTGCGTGTCCCAGGTAAAGCCCTCGCCCATGGTGTGCCACACCAGCTCGTCGGGAAAGCGGGCAAAGAATTCGCGCTCGCCGGTTTTCCAGCTGCCCTTGATGAACTGGACAACGCCCACTCGCTGCCCCCAGCCCAGCGCGCGCGCAATCACCCCGAAGGCGGAAGACGACTTGCCCTTGCCGTCGCCGGTATGGACGAGCACCAGCCCCCGCTCGGGATCACGCGCCTCCCGCGTCTTCGCCCGCTGCGCCTGCTGCACCGCCTGCATCCGCGCCTTGTGCGCCTGCGCGTCGTGATCGGGGGTGTCGGTCATGCGATGGGGGTCCTTGGGGGGTGGTGGAGAATCGCGGGAGGGGCCGAGGTATTGACTGTCGCCGGTAACAAAAGTCAGCGCTTTGCCAAGGGCGAAGGCTGGCTTCACGGCGGTGTCATTCTGTGGGCGGCGGAAATTAGCTCTTTCGCGCCAGTCTGAGGTTGCCGATGATGAAACTTGTGCTCGGACGGATGATGGCGCTACATGCTATTGATAGGCAAGGGGGTGTTTCACATGGTGCGCATGGAGTTATCGGTCGATGATTTGCTGCTCGACCCCGATAATCCTCGCATTGGAAGAGTAGAATCGCAGGCGAAAGCATTAGAAGCAATCGTACGATTGGACTCAAATCATTTCCGTACCATGATGCGTAGTATATCGGACCATGGATTGGATCCCGGAGACTCGCTTTACATCATCAATGAAGCCGAAAAAGGCGGGGGCTATACTGTCGTTGATGGTAACCGCCGTCTTGCTGCGCTGAAAGTTCTTCATGAGCCTGCGGTATTGCAGGCAACGGGGCTGGGCGACACGATTATCAAGCGCCTCGCCAAGGTCGCTGAGGATTTCGACGCGGCCTCCGCTGACCTCATCAGTTGCGTGTTGTTCGACAACCGCGCCGATGCCGACGAATGGATTTTGCGGCGGCATGGGCGCGGCATGGAGGGTGAGGCGCGCATATTTTGGGGGACGCTTGAGATTCAGCGCTTCCAGAAGGACCGAACGGTTCTCGATGTAATCGACTTCGTCGAGCGCAACTCAACCTTCTCGAATGATGATTGGGGGCACATTCGCGCCGAGATCGAGGCCAAACCAAGCGTGCTTCGGCGGTTTCTTGATTCCAAGAAGGGGCGTGAGTGGTTGGGCATGTCCGTTAAGGACAACAAGGGCGAGAAGGTGCCGGTGTTCACGCAGCCGCCGAAATTCGTGCTGGATGTGCTATCCTGCATCTTCAAGGGCATCCACGAAAAGCGGATCGATACCCGGAGCCACAACAAAGCCTCGGAGATTGAGGCCTTTTTTGATGGTCTCCCGGCTGGGCTTCATCCCACCGCGAAGCCCAGCAAGACCCCGGTCGCATTCCGTGACGCTGAGGTGAACGACGACGAAGATCGCCCGCGCCAGAAAAAGGGTGGAGCGAACTCGCAAGCGGCCAAGGCCGCGAAGGGCAAGACAACCAAGTCGAAGGCTCCCCGATCCACGCTTGCGCCGTCTCGGCACAACTTTGCCCAACCTACCACCTCAAAGGGGCAGGCGTTGGTGCACGAAGCGTCACGGCTGCGACTTGCAGATACCCCCCTTTCATCCGCGTTTGTGCTCCGCGCCTTTCTCCAGCACACGCTGGAGAAATACATGACCGACGAAAACATGCCGATGTGGGAGGCCAACGCCAAGGGGACGCCGGTGCAATTGAACCTCTCGCAAAAGGCGGAGAGGGTTATTCAACACCTGATCGACAATAAGAAGGCGACCGGCACAGACCTTCGGGGCGTGAAGCGGACCCTAACCGGCAAGACAGATCCAGCATCGATCCAGGCGCTTAATGACTATCACCATGACAAGTATGACGTTCCCGCAGCGGATGTGTTGCGTAATGCATGGGACACCTCTGAGCCCTTGTTCATTGCGATCTACGGTGCGCCATGAACGCGGAAACTAGCAAATCACGCCTGCCTCAGTCCGGCAGGTTCTCACCGCTGCGTTATCCGGGCGGCAAGGGGAAGCTCGCGCGTTTCGTTGCCACCCTTATCAAGCAGAACGCTCTCTCTGACGGTTTGTATGTGGAGCCATATGCTGGCGGCGCAGCGGTCGCATGGGAGTTGTTGCTTACCGGGGTGGTGAGACGCGTCGCCATCAACGACGTAAGCCGCCCAGTGTTCGCGTTCTGGCAAAGCGTCCTTGAGCAGACTGACGAATTGGCTGCGCTGATCCACGATACGCCAGTTGATCTTGCGTCGCGTGACCGCCTCAAGGCGATATTCGGTTCGCCGGACAACGCCAGTGACCTTGAGTTGGGCTTCGCTATGTTCTTCCTGAACCGGACGCATCGCTCTGGCATATTGAACGGTGGTGTAATCGGCGGACGCGAGCAGACTGGTAAGTGGAAGATCGACGCCCGCTACAACAAGACTGACCTCATCCGACGAATTGAGCGCATCGCAGCGGCTCGACGACGAATTGAGCTTACCAACCTTGATGCAGTTGAATTCGTTGATTCCAAAAGTCCAGCTTGGCCTGCCAAGACTCTGGTTTACCTTGATCCACCGTACTACGAGAAGGGCAGCCAACTCTACTATGACTATTACGGCGACAAGGATCATCTAGAAGTCGCGCAGGCCGTCCGGTCGCTCCGTAAAGTTCATTGGCTCGTGTCCTATGACGATGTGTTGCCGATCCAAGAAATGTATTCCGGCACTCCGGCACTCCAATACACCATCGGATACAGCGCGCGGAACGTGCTTCGCGGTCGTGAGGCCATGTTCTTCAGTGATGGACTGGTCGTGCCGGAAGTGGAAGGCTCTATGGTCGAGTTGCACCGTGCGGGAGCTGGCGAACCGCTCCTTCCGCCGCCAGCCCTG
Source organism: Sphingomonas sp. UBA1000 (assembly GCA_002291855.1). Classification (GTDB taxonomy): domain Bacteria; phylum Pseudomonadota; class Alphaproteobacteria; order Sphingomonadales; family Sphingomonadaceae; genus Sphingomonas_B. The sequence continues at coordinate 908 of DBAW01000127.1, read as the reverse complement.
CCGCGCCGGGCTGTGGCTGCACAGATTGGCGCCGAGGCATGACAGCCAACGAAATCTTGACGCTTGTCATCGCGTTGGCCTCTCTCATAGTCGCTGGGGCAAGTGCCCTGTTTGCAAAGCAGAGTGCCGATGCGTCGAAGCGGCAGTTGGCCCTTGTCGAGCGCAAGATCGGGATGGTGACTGATCCCGCTAAGATGACGGAGATTCTGCCAGTCTGGTATGTCGAGCGCATGGGGAACGACAATTGGGGGTTTGGCCTCTTGCTTGCGTCTGGCGAGCTGCTGGGCATCGAACGGATTAGGGGCGTATCGGATGATGGGCAGTGGCTTGAGGTCGAGTTGCTCGACGGCAGCAGCGGCCCAAAGGAAGTGAGCTGCATCCCTGTCACCTATGCGGGCCTGACGAACCGCACACACGGTTCGGTGCGCGTGGACCAAGTGCAGGCCGCATTTGAGCTTTGGACGAGCTGACCCCGTCTTAATTCCCGTCCTACTAAGCCGGTGAGCCCCGAAGGGGCCGCTAAGCTATTGAAAAGTGGTGGACGCACTAGGGCTCGAACCTAGGACCCGCTGATTAAGAGTCAGCTGCTCTACCAACTGAGCTATGCGTCCACGCTTGGCAGGCGGCGCATGTGTCGGATTCGCGCCGCCGCGTCAAGCGGGGAATTTGCGCTTTTTCGCATCATCTGGGGGTGGGGCGGCCCGCTCGCCCGCTTTCCCGCTCGCCCGGCCCCGGCCGCCGCCTGTCCGCCCCACCTTGTCACGCGATGCCCTGTTCGCGCATCATCGCTGCATAACCATCCATGAGAGAGAGGGTCATATGCTGGGCGGGATGCAGGATTACGTGTTGCGGGTGCCGCGGCTGATCGATCACGCCGCGCGCGAGCATGGCGGGCAGGAGCTGGTCAC